>NZ_JAKSYA010000062.1:0-342 GCF_022829485.1 Methylobacterium sp. J-059 | reverse complement strand
CGATCGGCCGCTTCGGCCGGCCCGAGGAGGGATGCGTCGCGACGAAGGCGGCGGCGGAGTAGACGCAGCGCGGGGCTTTCGGCTGACCGCGCTCACTTTCCTCCCCCCTCTGCGGGGGAGGGGGGCCGGCGAAGCGAATCCGGACAGGGGAGCGCCCCAGGAGGCCGGGTCGCTCGCCGCCCCCGGCCCCCGCCGACGCGTGGCCCACCCTCCCCCGCGGAGGGGGGAGGGAGAAAACCGGAGCGCGTCCGGGACCGGGGGCGCTCGCGTGAGCGGCCTGATCCCCGTCGCCGAAGCGCTCGCGCGCATCCTCACGAGCGTGCCCGGGCCGGTCGCGGCCGA
>NZ_JAKSYA010000022.1:0-10584 GCF_022829485.1 Methylobacterium sp. J-059 | reverse complement strand
GGCGCGCTTTCGTCGAAGATGCCAGACCCCGCCGTTCCGAGCACGGCCGGCATGTCGGCGCGCAGCGCATCCGGGATGGTGCGACGGACATAGAAGATGCCCCGACGCTGGACGAGACCCACCATCTGCCTCTGGCTTCGTCGCACGCCCTCGTAGCAGAAGCGCGCTGAAAGCCCACGGCATTAGGAAGATACCCTCATCGCAATGGCGCAAGGACGATTTGGCGGAGAGGGGATTCGCCGCCAACAAGCCTAAACCCCTGACAACAAAGGTTCTATTAACCCGCCGATACCGAAGTTCGTAGCAACTTTTTGGGGCAACCGGCAAACACGAAACCGATCGCGACAGCACCTCGGCCCCGCACTCAAACGGCCATTCCACTTTGCGCCCATCCCGGCCATTCGGCGCCCTCCGTCGGAACGTGCAGAACGGACGCTCCAGCACCCAATTTGTTGAGTCCTGGTTGCGCCATGAGCGGACATCACCCCACCGCCCGGAGGCGGACATTCACTTGCTGGTAGACGATGTTCCGGTGTCGACCCTTCACGGACCGTCGGAGGGTCCGCTTCGCCGCAGGTTGGCGGAGGATGACCTGCGTCTGGGTCGCGTGGTTTCCAGCCGGTCCGCTTATGGCATGGGATGACGACATCGGACTTTTGCCCGGATGCCGACCGTCCGATTCAGATCGCCGCTCTGAACCGAACGGTCGGCGGTGCGCCTGATACGAGCAGCCCTGCGAGCTTCTCCAACCCTTCGCGAAGCGAGGCTTGGTCCGGCGCCGCGTTGACGCAGACACGCACACTGTCATTCTGGTGCAAGGAGGACACCTCGAATAGGCTCAGTGGCGTGACCCCCACCCCGATGTCTTCGGCGGCTTGCCTGTAAGCCTCGGCAGACCAGCCGTTCCGCAGGTTGAGGCAGAAGTAGAACGCGTTTCGGTGGCTCATGATGGCATGCTCCGGCATGAGGGAGGCTACGAGGGCCTGCCGGGCTTCGGTTTCCGTCCGCAAGTCGGCCACGACCCGATCGATCTGCTGCGAGGCCAGCAGGCGCGTCGCCCATTCGGCAGTGAAGGGGGAGGCCATCAGGGTGCTGGCTCGAAGGGCGATGCCGAACGCGTAGACCAGATGCCGCGGCACTCTCATGAACCCGACGCGCAGCCCCGGGCCGATGAGTTTCGACACGCTGGAGATGTGCACCACCCGGTCCGGGGCAGAGGCGGCCAGCGGCCGCAACAGCGGATCGGGCAAAAAGCCGTAGACGTCGTCCTCGACGATCATGACGTCGTGGCGTTCACAGACCTCGGCCACCTCCCGACGCCGCTCCGCCGACATCGTCGCCGTGGTCGGGTTGTGTAGCGTCGGCGTGCAGAAGAGGACCTTCGCGTTCGTCCGCCGGCAGACCACGTCGAGATGGTCGGGCACGAGGCCCTCGCGGTCCATACGCACGCCGACCAGCGAACGTCCCAGCATGCCGGCTGCGGATTTCAGGCCGTAGAAGGTGACCTCCTCCGTCAGGACGGCCTCGCCGGGGCGGGTCAGCGCCATGAGCGCCAGCAGTAGGCCGTGCTGGCCGCCGCAGGTGATCAGCACGTCGTCGGCCCGCGCCTCGATCCCGAACCGGCCGAGCCAGTGCGCGGCGATGTCCCGATGCCGGCCGAGGCCGATATCGACTTGGGCGGAGAGCATGGCGCCGACATCGACCCCGCCCTCGAAGCACGGCCGGATCGCAGCCAGCGCGGGATGATGCATCGCATGCGCCGGAAAGTTGTGAGACAGGTCGAGGAAGGCCGGACGCGGGGCGGGGGTCCGCAGGGATGACGGACCGTCGGTTGCCTGCACAGGGTTGAGGAACGTGCCTCGGCCGACCTCGCCCCGCGCCAGGCCCGTGCGTTGCATCTCGGCATAGGCTCGGCTGATCGTGCCGATGTTGAGCGACAGCCAGTCGGCGAGGTCCCGCTGCGGCGGCAACCGGTCGCCAGGGCGCAGGATGCCGGCTCGCAGGGCGATCTCCACCGCCCCCACGATGGCGCGAAAGCGCGGACCCGCAGTTCGCTCGACCGCCTCCGTCCATCCCGGTCGCGTCATGCCTGTTCCGATTGTCCGAGTGATTGTCCTAGTTTCATCCGAGTGCCGGCGGAAATTCAAGCAGCTTGCCGCAAGTCTCCCCGCGCAGAACCAGACAATCCGACCTAATCTGATCGTGACAATGCGGTTCACGGTGGTGACCGCGGTAGGGCCTTGCGGGCATGGCCTGCAACGAGGAGTCCACGGTGCCGAATTCCGAGACCACGTCAGCCGCCCTCTTTCACATGATCGCCGGGGGGCCGAAGCCGGTGGCGCCCTTCAGCCATGCGGTCGAGATCGACGGCATGGTGTTCGTGACGGGGCAGATGCCCGATACCCCGCAGGCTCCCGGCCTCCTGCCGGAGGGCATCGAGGCGCAAACCCGCAACGTGATGGCCAATCTCGAAGCCGTGCTGGCCGGGATCGGGCTGGGCTTCGAGCACGTCGTCGTCGCCCGCGCCTTCCTCACGGAGTTCCAGCGCGACTACGCGACCTTCAACACGACCTACAAGTCGTTCTTCCCGCAGGATCGGCTGCCGGCACGCACCTGCATCGGCACGACGGGCCTCGCCTACGACGCGCTGGTCGAGATCGACCTGGTGGCCCATCGCGGAGCGGCACCATCCCGGATGGCCTGAACCGTCCCCGCCGAGACGAGGAACCGGCCCGGCGCAGGATGCGGCGGCACGATCATCATCGAGAGCAGAAGGATCGAGTCATGCTGTTCGTCCGGACCAAGACCTTTGGCATCATCGCCGCCGTGATGCTGACCGTCGGCGCTTCGCAGGCCTTCGCGGCCAGCCTCGAAGAGATCAAGGCCAGAGGGACGATGACCGTCGCGACCGAGGACAGCTACAAGCCGTTCGAATACGTCGAGAACGGCAAGCCGATGGGCCTCGACCACGAACTCCTGGCGCTGCTACGCAAGGAAGCGTCGTTCAAGATCGACCAACAGATCATCCCCTGGACGGGGCTGCTGGCCGGCGTCGCCACGGGCAAGTACGACGTGGCCCTGACCGCCGCCGTGATCACGCCCGAGCGCGTGCAAAGCCTCGCCTTCACCATGCCGATCGCGGACGCCACGCAGTACTACGTCGTCCGTGCTGACGAGTCCCGGATCAAGGGCGTCGCTGATCTGGCCGGCAAGTCGGTGGGCGTTCAATCCGGCGGCGCCTCTTATGCCGCCCTGGCCGATCTCGAACCCACCCTCGCCAAGACCGGGGGCAAGCTCGGCAAGGTGGTGCAGTACACCTCCCTGCCGGAAGCCTACCAAGATCTCGCCAACGGCCGGCTCGACTACGTGATCAACGGCGTCGTGAACCTCGTCAGCCTGACGAAGGATCAGCCCAAGCGCTTCAGGATGGGCGAGGCGGTCGGTGCGCCGACCTATGCGGCCTGGGCCGTGGCCAAGGGCAACGACGGCCTTCTCGCCTATCTCGACACGTTCATGGCGAAAGTGCGGGCGAGCGGCGAACTCTACGCCCTTCAAGAGAAGTGGCTGGGCCGCGCCTTCAAGGACATGCCGGCAACGGCGACCAAGTAGCGGGCTCCCGGGCGGCGAGCACCTCAAGCGCGGGGAGAGGCCGCCATGACATGGCCAGCGATCCGGACGATCCTCGACGGCGCGGTGGTCACCGCCGCGCTGGCGGCCGTCAGCATCCTGCTCAGCCTGCCCCTGGGCCTGCTCCTCGCCCTCCTGCGCTGGCGCCGAGTGCCGGTGCTCGCGGGAGCGCTCGCGGCCTTCGTCAGCCTCGTCCGGGCGACGCCCTTCGTAACGCTCGTCCTTTTCGTCTTCTTCATCCTGCCGTCGGCCGGCATCCAGTTGGACCCGGTGCCGGCCGCCATCCTGGCCCTGACGATGAACACGGCCGCCTTCAGTAGTGAGATCTGGCGCGCGGCCCTCCAGACCTTTCCGCGTGACCAGCGCGAGGCCGCCACAGTGTTCGGACTGTCGGAGCGGCAGATCTTCACGCGAATCATCTTCCCGCAGATCTGGCGGACCAATCTCGGGCCTCTCGTCAGCGAGGTCACCATCCTGCTCAAGTGCACCCCGGCGGTGGCGGTCATCGGCGTCGTGGAGATCACCCGCGCCGCCGGCCGGGTCGGTGCCGAGACCTACGAACCGCTGCCCCCGTTCCTGGTGGCGACCCTGATCTACACGGCGCTGATCGCGACGCTCGTACGGGGCCAGCGCGTCGTGGAGCGCAGGATCGCCCGGCGTTACGGGGGGGCGCGCCGATGAGCGGGCTGCTGGCCGTCTGGCAGAGCCGGGACGTCTTCCTGTGGGGGGCCGCCAACACCCTGTCGCTGGTGCTGGGGTGCCTGTTGCTCAGCATCCCCCTCGGCATCCTCGTCGCCATCTTCCTCACCGAGGCCCCCGGACCGCTGCGCCGGTCGCTCGCGGAACTCGTCGATCTCCTGCGCTGCGTGCCGTTCCTGCTGCTGGCCTATCTGGTCTATTACGGCCTGCCCGAGCTCGGCCTCAGGCTCGATCCGTGGTGGGCAGGACTGGCCTCGCTGACGCTCTACACCACGGCCTATCTCGCCGAGATCTTCCGGGCCGCGTTCCTCGCCGTCGCCAGGGATTCCATCGAGGCCGCCCACGCCTTCGGTCTGTCCCGCAGCCTGCTCTACCGGCGCATCATCCTGCCCCAGGTCGCCATCACAGCCGCACCGTTGATCGGAAACCAGGTCATCACGACCATCCGGGACAGTGCCCTCCTCATGATCATCACGGTGCAGGAACTGACCTTCGCAGCGAATTTCGTCAGCGCGAACACCTTCACCCCGTTCGCGCCGTTCGCCGCGGCGGTCGGCCTCTACCTCCTTATGTCCTTCGTGGTCGAGGACGGCGTGCGACGGATGGAAAGAGTGAGGAAGGTGCGCTTTGGCTGAGATCGACGCTGCCATCTCCGTGCAGGGCGTGTGCAAGGATTTCGACGGGTTCGAGGTTCTTCGCGATATCGACCTCAAGATCGCTCCCGGCACGACGACCTGCATCCTCGGGCCGAGCGGCTCGGGCAAATCGACCCTCCTGCGCTGCCTCAACTGGCTGGAGGAGCCGAGCAAAGGCTCGGTGCTCATCCACGGCAAGCCGATCGGCCGGACCGGAACGGCGGCTACCGCACGCCCCATGGCCCGGCGCGAACTCGCTACCGCGCGAACCAGCATCGCCATGGTCTTCCAGCACTTCGCGCTCTGGCCCCATCTGACGGTGCTCGGCAACGTCGTCGAGGCCCCGGTCCATGTCCTGCGCCGCCCGAGGCGGGAGGCCGAGGCGGAAGGCCGCGCGATCTTGGCGCGCGTCGGCCTTGCGGAGAAGGCCGACGCTTACCCGCATACGCTGTCCGGCGGTCAGAAGCAGCGCGTCGCGATCAGCCGAGCCCTTGCCATGAGGCCGAAGGTCATCCTGTTCGACGAGCCGACCAGTGCCCTCGATCCCGAGATGGTCGGGGAGGTGCTCAGCGTCATCCACGAACTCGCGAAGGAGGGGCTGACCATGGTGATCGTGACCCACGAGATGCGCTTCGCGCGCGACGTGGCCGACACGATCGTCTTCATGGAAAGCGGCTGCATCCGGGAAATCGCGCCACCGGGCATATTCTTCACCGAACCTCGGACGGATCGCGCAAAACGCTTCCTGACCCGACCCTAACCGGCGATCCTGCAACTCGTCCTGCCGTTCCCGCAAATTGAGGCTGACGTCCGCTTTCGAATACTCGACGGAACAGGCGGGACGACCCTCTGGGGTCGCAGGTGGTCGCAGATCATCACGGTGCGCCTTGGTTCCGTAGCGTGCTCCAAACAGAACCGTGGCTGCAACGGTCCATGCGCCTCTCCGGTGCGAATTGATGCCTGCCTCAGCTGCTGATTGAGGACCGCCCGACTGGGATGGACCATCCTGGCTCCCCTCCAGCGAGTGGAGCCATCCCATGACTATCCCCGCCCATCCTCCCGCAGCCGTCAGCCTGCTGCGTCAGACCCGATCAGAGGTCCCAGGGCGGCCGCGGCTGCCATGTCGCGACAAGCAGGTCCACGAACGCCGTAACCTTGGGCGGCAGGAGCCGACGGACCGAGTACACGACTGACAGCGGCTCGCCTTCAGACGCGTGGCCCGCGAGGATCGGCACGAGCCTGCCATCCCTCAGTTCGTCGGAGATGAGGAACGTGGCCAACTGCCCGATCCCGAGGCCGGCGACGACCAGGTCGCGCAGCCCCTCCGCGTTGTTGGAAGTCAGCGGGCCCCCAACCGCGACCGTCCGCTGGGCGCCGTGGTCGCGGAACCGCCATTCGACCGGGCGGCCGCCATGAGAGAACGTCAGGCAATCGTGATCCAGCAGGTCCTCGATGGTCACCGGCGTGCCCCGGCGGGCGAGGTAGTCCGGCGCGGCACAGGTCACGAGCGTGTGGGCTGCCACCTTCCTGGTCACGAGATTGCTGTCGACCCTGCCGCCGACGCGGACCGCGACGTCGATGCCCTCATCCACGAGGTCGACGTAACGGTCGCTGAAGCTGATGTTCACGCTCACCGCCGGCCAAAGGCGCATGTACCGCTGGAGGACGGGCAGCACCTGCAGGCGCCCAAGCGAGACCGGCAGGTCGATCCTCAGGCGTCCACTCGGAGCGACGCCCCGTGCCGTCACCACCGCCTCGGCGGCTTCCAGGGCTTCCAGGATCTCCGCGCATTGCCGGTGGAAGTTTGCGCCCTCGTCGGTGAGCGTCACGCTGCGGGTCGTGCGGTGCAGCAGGCGAGCGCCGAGGCGTGCCTCCAGGCGCGTGATCCGCTTGCCAACCGTGGACCGCGAAAGGCCGAGCCGCTCGGCCGCCACCGTGAAGCTCCGCGCGTCCGCCGCGTGCACGAACGCGACGATGTCCTCGATGCGCTCAGGCGACATGGCGGGACTGCCGTGCGACGCGGTCCCGGTTTCGGCGTGGGGATCGCCGGTCCGAAGCCGCACCGGCACCCCGGTCTGGGTCATCAGCGGTCGAGAAGCGTACCGGTGTGCAGCAGGTGGCGGACATTGGCGGCGACCTGGTTGCGGGCGCCGAGCCTTTCGATGAGCTGCGCCGGACGGCTGCCCCGCAGGCCGGCGAGCGTCAGTTCCTTGTCGCGGACATACGTGTAGACGCCGCTCACCGCAAACGGCGACGCATACGCGACATCGGCCGCCAGGCCCTCGCTGGCTTGCAGGAAGGCGTCGGACGCGTAGAACAGACTCCGGTCCAGGGGCGAGGCGAAGGCGAGGTCGAGGATCGCGATCAGGCGACGTTCGGCCGGGACCTCGTGCCCGACATTGGGCGCCGGGGGAGCCGGGTGGGCGTTGTCGTAAGGCTCCGGCAGATGGAGGCGAACCCGCAGCACCGCCTCCTCGGCGGCGAGCGCGCGGGCGAGACGACCGATGCGGTCGCCGAACACCGCCGCATCGTCATGGGCGGCACCGAGATGCAGGTGAATGCGGTCGAGACCATCGTCAGCGTTCGGGGAGGGTTCCGCGACCCGGTCGACCAGCGTCGTTGACCCCTTCGGCAGCGCGTAGGCGACCGTCGCCGCGAACATGTTCTGCTCGTCCGCAAACAGGATCGGGCAGGCCTCGTTGAAGGCGGCCTGGTCCTCTGCGGAGTGGAAGCCGATCTCGACGCCGCCATCCAGGTCGTAGTTTGGGAAGGGCCGGATGCCGTCCATTGCCGGCCAGAGGCGTGCGTCCTGCTCGCGGGAGAGGTGGTTCTGTACGTACCAGCCGAGCCCGGGGATGCGCGAGCACAGCGGGCCGTGCACGTCCCGCCAGTAGGTGGCGAACAGCTCGTGCGGCACCTTCGGGTGACGGAGCACCGTGGTGTAGGAGTTGATTGCGATAGGCTTATCGCGGTGGGCGTAATCGACGGTCGTCGTGAGTTTGGGCAAGATCGTATCCTTGGATGAGGCGGAGCGCGGGATCGCGGGAGCGGCTCAAGCGGCCTGGTAGGACGGGTAGTCGACGTACCCAGCAGCCCCCCCGCCGTAGAACGTCGCCTTGTCCGGGACCGCGAGCGGGAAGCCTTCCCGCAGACGTGCGACCAGGTCCGGATTGGCGATGAACGCCTGCCCGAAGGCGGCGAGGTCGATGGTCCCCTCGCTGATGAGCGCGTTCGCCCGGTCGAGGGTCATGCCCCCGGCAAGGATGATCGCGCCGGTCGGGAAGGCCTTGCGGAGTTTATCCCAGAAGGGGGGCTGAGCCGGAATCTCATCCACCGCCATCTCGCCGGTGTCGAAGCCCGACTGGTCCATGACGTGGATGTAGGCGATGCCGCGCCGGTCGAGCTCCACCGCTAGCGTGAGGTAGGTCACCTCGGTTCCGTCGTAGGCGGGCATGTCGAACAGCCGGCCATAGGGCGAGATCCGGATGCCGACCTTGGAGGCTCCGATGCGTGCGGCAATGGCGTCGACCACGTCGAGCGTGAAGGCGATGCGGCCCGCGACCGTTGCCCCAGTGTAGCGGTCGGTGCGGTCGTTCACGTACGGGTTGAGAAATTGCTCGTGCAGGTAGCCGTTGGCGCCGTGGATCTCGACGCCGTCGAACCCGGCGGCGACGGCGTTCGAGGCGGCCGTCGCGAAGTTTTCTACCACCCGGCGGACTTCGTCCGTCGACAGGGCGCGCGGCGTGGACGTCTTTACGAAGGCCGGCTTGCCGGCATCGTCGTAGGCGTAGGCCTTGGCGCCCGCCGCCGTCCTGGCCGAGGCGCTGACCGGCAGACCCTGGTCCTTCTGAAGTGACGTGTGCGATACGCGTCCCACGTGCCAGAGCTGAGCGAACATGTGGCCGCCGGCGCCGCGGACCGAGTCGGTAACAGTCGAGGCCTATGCCGGAGCGAGCGTGCGCGACGGTCTCGGGCGCGTTCACGGGCGGCTGCGCCAATTCCGGATTCACCGCCAGCGTCGGCTGCCCGACTCTCCGTGCGGTCGGCCCCGTCGGCGGCCGGGCCCATTCTCCGGCGCGCTAAGGCCGACCTCGCCCGGATCTACGGCGAGTTCCCGCGTCTCGCCGAGCGCCGGGCGCAGGCGGCCGGAACCCTTTCGGGGGGCGAGCAGCAGATGCTGGCGATCGGCCGGGCGCTGATGGCGCGGCCCAAGCTCGTCCTGTTCGACGAGCCGTCCCTGGGGCTCGCCCCCAACATCGTCGAGCGGATGTTTTCGGTGATCCGCGCGATCTGCGATGCCGGGACGACGGTCCTGCTCGTCGAGCAGAACGCCTTCGTGGCCTTGGAACTCTGCGACTACGCCTACTTGTTGGAGACCGGCCGCATCGTGCTCGCGGGCAAGGGCGCCGACCTGATCGCCGATCCGCACGTTCGCGACGCCTACCTCGGTGGCTGACCCGGAGCGGCCCGTGCGGTTGCACCTCGGTCCTCTCGACATCCTCGACGGGCCGGCGCCGACGCCGATTCTCGTGCGGGGGCAACACCTGATCCTCATGCGGGACGGCGAAAGGCTCGTCGCGGCGGAGCGGGCTTGCCCTCACGAAGGCGCCGACCTGTCGCTCGGGCGCTGCGCGGCGGGCCGGATCCATTGTCCGAGGCATCAGGCCTCCTTCGACCTCAGGTCGGGAACGGTCTCTCCGGGCTGGTCTTTCCGTGCGCTTCGCCTCTATCGCGTAAATCAGACACTTGACGAACTCTGGATAACTATCGATCCGACCTGAAGCATGGAGTGGACGACGCGAATCTACAGAAATGGAAACGCGCCGGACGGTCAGGGCATCCTCGGCCTTCAATCGCGCAGGCGTTCCGCGAGATGCCGTCGTTGCGCCCGATGCTTCTGACACGCCCGCCGACGCCCAGGCTTGGAATGAAGCCCCCTTCAAGGCGGCGGGCCCGCGCGCGATCCGGCGGCATGATGGCGACGTGGGCCGCGACTGCCTCGTGGGGGTCGATCAATGTCGATATACCGAGCCGTCGTCCGATGCCGGCGTGAACGACGCTTGAGCCGTTCGGTCCCACGGCGCCGTCAATGGCGGCAGCCCCCACCCGGCACTCATTCGATCCGTTTCCCGGCCTATATGAGCTGGCTTGAAGGCCCTTCATCCCTGGGCGACATCGAACCAAGCGTTAGGAGAGAGCCATGCGTGCCGTCACCTACACCGAAGGTTCACCAATCGAGGCGCCGGGCGCGCTTGTGGACACGACCTTCGCCGATCCCGTCCCCACCGGCCGCGACCTGCTCGTGCGCGTCCACGCCGTCTCCGTGAACCCAATCGACACCAAGGTGCGGCAGGGGGTCTATCAGCAGGCCTGCACGCCGAAGATTCTCGGCTGGGATGCGGCCGGAATCGTCACGGCCGTCGGTCCCGAGGCGCGCCTGTTCAAGCCCGGCGACGCGGTGTTCTATGCCGGTGCCCTCGATAGACCTGGCAGCAACGCTACCCTGCAATGCGTGGACGAGCGCCTGGTCGGGCGGAAGCCCGACACCCTGGGCTTCTCGGCCGCCGCCGCATTGCCGCTCACAGCGCTGACCGCCTGGGAGATGCTGTTCGACCGTCTCGAC
>NZ_JAKSYA010000012.1:0-25893 GCF_022829485.1 Methylobacterium sp. J-059 | reverse complement strand
GACCTCGGCGCAGCCGGGCAGGTCCCGGAGCCGGTCGAGAAACGAGAACCCGTCCATGACCGGCATGGTCAGATCGAGCAGCACGAGGCGTGGCACGCCGTGCCGGACCTGGTCGAGCGCCTCGCAGCCGTTCCCGGCCTCACGGACAGTCCAGCCGTTGCGCTCCAGCACGGTCCGGAGGCGGTGACGCATGTCGGCATCGTCATCGACCACGAGCACGTCGCCGTCGGCTTCCCGGAACTGTTCCAGGATCGTGCGCAGCCGCGTCCAGTCCACCGGCTTGGGCAGCGCCTCCACCGCGCCGAGCGAGGCGCTCAAGGCCGCGTCGGCGACGAAGCTGACCATCACCACCGGGATACCGGCGGTCCCCGGCTCCGCCTTCAGGGCGGCGAGCACCGACCAGCCGTCCATCTCCGGCATCATCACGTCGAGCAGGATGGCGCGGGGCTTCAGCGACTGGGCGAGGTCGAGCCCGGTACGCCCGTCCCCCGCGGTGCGGACGGCGAAGCGCTGGCGTTCCAGGAACCGGGTCATCAGTTCGCGCTGGTTGGCCTCGTCGTCGATGACCAGCACGAGGTCGCCGACCGTCACCTGGTTTTCTGGAGCCACCGGTGCCGCCTCGACGGCCTGCTCGGGAGCCACCGCCGGGACGCGCAGGGTGAAGCTGGTTCCCTGGCCCTCGACGCTCTCGACGGTGATGTCGCCGCCGAGCAACTGGGCGAAGGCACGGCTCAGCGCCAGCCCGAGGCCGGTCCCCCCGTAGGTGCGCGTCGTGCTCTCGTCGGCTTGCGTGAACCGCTCGAATAGCCGCCCGACCTGCTCGGGGCTCATGCCGATGCCGGTGTCCCGCACGGTGAACCGGAGCCAGTCGCCGGCCGCGGCGACCTCGCGGACGGCCCGCAGCGTGATGGTGCCGCCCTCGGTAAACTTGGCCGCGTTCGACAGCAGGTTGAACACACACTGGCGCAGCTTGGTCGCGTCCGTGCGCGCCCGGCCGACATCCCCGGCGACGTCCAGCGCCAAGACGTTCCCCTTCTTGGCCACCAGAGCCTCCACGGTGCCGGCGGCGTCCGTGACGAAGTCGGCGACGTCGATGTCTTCGGAGTAGAGTTCCATCTTCTCGGCCTCGACCTTCGACAGGTCGAGCACGTCGTTGATCAGCCCGAGCAGGTGCTGGGCGTTCGACTTGATCTTGCCGAGGTCCTTCAGCAGGCTGTCTTGGCCGAGCTCCTCCGCCTCCTCCTCCAGCATCTCCGAGTAGCCGATCACCGCGGACAGCGGCGTACGCAGCTCGTGGCTCATGTTGGCGAGGAAACGGCTCTTGGCCCGGCTGTGCTCCTCGGCGGCGTCCCGGGCCTCCTTCAGGGCGACCTCGGACGCGTGGCGCTCGGTGATGTCCTCGTGGACGCCGACCCATTCCCGGATCGTACCGTCGGCGTCGCGCACCGGCACCGCGCGGGCCACGTACCGCCGCCATTCGCCGTGGGCGGTGCGCACGCGATGCTCGGCAGTGTACGGGTATCCGGCGCGAAGGGCGTCGGTCCAGGTGGCAACCGTCGCCGGAAGGTCCTCGGGATGGATCGCCTTCGCCCAGCCGGCGCCCATGTACTGCTCCGGGGCGTGCCCGGTAATGCCGGCCCACCCCGCCTGCTCCTCGACGAAATGTCCGGCGGCGTCGGTGGTCCACATGATGCCGTTGACGGCCCGGACGGCGGATCGGAAGCGCGCCTCGCTGACGTGCAGGCGCCGCTGCACCCGGCGTTGGTCGAGCGAGGAGGCCATCATCGCGAGGAACAGGATCAGGAAGGTCACGCCGGCCACCGCCAGGGCGACGTCCCGCTGACCGGTCGCCAGTGTGGTCGCGTGCGCGGCGTGGGCGCCGGCCTCCTGCGCCGTGAACGTCGCCGCCGCCATGCCGGTGTAGTGCATGCCGGCGACCGCAAGGCCCATCACGCAGGCGGCGGCGAGCTTCTGCCATGGCCGGTTGCGGCGGAAGGTCAGCCACAAGGCGGCGGTCGCGGCGGTGACCGCGATGGCGACCGACACCGCCACGACGGCAGGGTCGTAGGCGAAGTTGCCGGGCACGCGCATCGCCGCCATGCCGGTGTAGTGCATCGCCGCCACGCCGACTCCCATGAGCGGGCCCGCGACCAGCAGGGACCGCGTGCCGGTGCCCCGGCGCGCCACCCAGGCGAAGGCGGCGGCGGTGACGCCGACGGCGATCAGCAGCGACAGCAGCGTCAGGCCGAGGTCGTAGGCGGCGGGCAGTCCCATCTCGAAGGCGAGCATGCCGACGAAGTGCATCGACCAGATGCCCCCGCCCATCGCCACCGCCGCGCCCGCACCCCAGGCCCAGCGCGGACCGACGTCCGGCCGGCGCACCCGCGCGCCGAGGTCGAGGGCGGCGTAGGACGCGAAGACCGCGATGACGATGGAGAGCGCGACGAGGAGTGGGTTGTATCCGGTATGGACCATGGGAATTCCGGTGTGTGTACGCGGTCCGTACCACCGAAAGGCAACGACCTTGGGGCACTCGCCCATTCGTGAACGGGCCGGGCGATCCGGTTTCCGGCGCTCGGTGGCTGGATTCGAGCCGTCCGTACGTAGATCCGCACCGGTGTATGCGGATGCCTAGAGCAGGAAGCGGACGCAGGCAGCCAAGGCGGCCGTCGAGGCGAGCGGGACGCCGAGCGCCGCACCCAAGGCGAGGCCTCGCCCCGTCATCGGCATGTTGTCGTTGCCGGCTTGCATGGCCAACCTCAGATGCCACAGCGCGATGGCCTCGCCGGGCGTGACGGTGCGGGACGTGGTGCCGGGGATCAAGGGCCGTCCCTCCATCGATTGCGAGTGCCCCCACCGGCGGTTCGCATGCGACGCTGGACCGGCCGTGGGATGAGGTTCCGGCGTCACCGCGGTTCAGGCCTCCGAGGATGCCGGCGACCTCGCACCCGAATGGGGCTCCGTCGTGGCCTCGTCGGCAACCTCCACCGTGTGCACGTCGAACTGCGCCAGCAGCGCCGTGCCGAAGCTCGTCGAGATCGCGACGTCGGTGGCGTCCCGACCGCGGGCGATCACGATGCGTCCGATCCGGCGGGCGTTATGGCGGGCGTCGAAGGTATACCATCGCGGCCCCTCGGGACCGTCGAGGAACACCTCGAACCACGCAGAGAAGTCCATCGGGTTCGGATCGACCGGAACGCCGATGTCACCCAGGTAGCCGGTGCAGTAGCGCGCCGGGAAGTTCATGCATCGGCACAGGGTCACAGCGAGGTGGGCGAAGTCGCGGCAGACGCCGACGCGTTGGTTGAACCCGTCGAACGCGGACCGCGTCGCATCGGCGAGCTGGTAGTCGAACCGGATGCGCTCGTGCGCCCACGTCACGATGGCCGCGACCCGCGCCCACCCCTCGGGCGCCCCGCCGAAGAGCGACCACGCGGTACCGGCGAGCTTGTCGGTGTCGCAGTAGCGCGAGCCGAGGAGATAGATCAACACCTCGTCCGGCAAGTCCTGGACCGGGATCTGCCGCGCGTCGGGGGCGTAGGCGTCGGGCTCGCCGCTGTCGTGGATCAGGAAGTCGGCCGAGACGGTGACCCGCCCGCCGGGCGAGAGCAGCCTCACGCAGGTGTTGCCGAACGCGTCGGTGTACTTCCGCATCGGAACCGGCGGGTCGACCCGCATCGCATCCGAGGACAGCAGGTCGTGGGCCCGCGACGGATGGACGTCGAGTTGGTAGATGATCGGCGTCGGCCCGAACGTGTCGTAGCCGATGGTGTACCCCGTCCTGATCCTCATGCTCATCCCCGTGAATCGAGTCCCGTCGTCCCGTCCCGCTCGGCGGCGACCATCGAGGTCTGCATGAGCCGTGCCCGTGTTCCGAGAGGACGGCTCAAAGCGTCAGAAGCAACGTGGAATACCCGGCCGCTCCCAGCGCGAAGGCCCAGAACCGGCTCTGCCGCTCGCTCGGCACCTCGTTCTTCAAGACGTTGAGGATCACGCCGCCGCCGAGGAAGGCGGTCAGCGCGGCGATTGCGGCACCGGACACGGTCGTCAGGGCGCCGAGCGCGAACCCCGCGAGCACGGCGGCGGCCAGGACCCAGCGGCCGATCCTGCGGTAGGCCGCCTTGTGGTCCTCGTTCAGGCCGTAGTCGGTGACCACGAAATGCAGCGACATGGCCACCGTGAAGAAGGCCAGGAAGGCGAAGGTCATGACCTCGCGGTGCAGGAGGAGGTACCCGACGAGGCCGTTGTAGAGGCCGAAGGATGCCATTTGGATACAGAACACGCCGACCCCGGTGCCGACGTCGGACGCCGCGGTGGAACTCCGGGCATCGGTGACCGCGAGGCCGGCGCGGCGTGATCGGTCGACCTTCGCCAACCGGTCCAATCCGTAGAAGGCCATCAGGCCGGCAAGCGCGATCAGGTAGACATGCCGCTCCGAAAAGCCCCCGAAGGTGCCGCCGGCCATCCGGCCGACGCTGGCCTCGCCATCGGCTAATTCCGGCAGGAAGTGGACGAAGACGTAGGCCACCGCGACCCCGCCGGCGGCCGACAGCCAGATGCTTCAGGGCGAACCGTCGAGGAAACGCAAGGTAGGCGTCACGACGTGGACGAGCGCCAGCACTACCGCCGCCAGGGCAGCCAGGAACGGAATCGTGGTCGTCACTCGGCAGTTTCCGAAGAGGCGGCGGCACGCCCCATGCGGCGCCGACCGGCGAGCTCGACCGGCGGTAGCCCGACGATGTCGTAGGTCGCCGACGCGATGCCGATGCCGGCGTCGTCCAGGCCGGCCAGGATCTCGCGGCTCATCGCGTCCTTGGCCCCACGAATTTGGTGTGTGCCGAGGATGAAGCGGACGGTGAGCTCCAGCCAGTTGTCGGTGATGCGGAAGAACACCCGCGGCTCCAGATCGACCGGCTCGACCCCGAAACGGTCCTGTAGCCGCGCCTTGGCCTCCCCGGCCATCGCGGTGGCGTCGAGGGCGTGCCGGCGCGCGGCGGCGAGCATGATCGCCTCGACCTTCAGGCGGTCGGACTCGTAGGTGATGGGGATAGCCATCTCCTCCCAGATAAAGGGGAAGTCGCGGGTGTAGTTGAACACCGGTTCCGAAGAGATCTGCGCGTTGCTCACGGTGACGATGCGGCCGGTGAACTGGCGGCTCCTGACCCACATCGCCGGGCTGCTGCCCTGGACCGCCGGGGGCTGGCCCATCTCCATGATGGTGGTCTGGATGAAGCCGAGGCGCAGCACGTCTCCACGCACGCCGCCCATGGTGATGCGGTCGCCCACCGTAAAGGTCGAGCCGCGCAGGATCACAAAGTAGCCGGCGAGCGACGTGATCACCTGCTGCAGGGCGAAGGCGAGGCCGGCCGAGAGCAGTCCGAAGGCGGTGGCAAGCCGGGCCGGGTCGTTGAACCAGATCGAGAGCAGCCCGAGGACCAGCAGCACCGCCGCGAGCAGGCTGATGCCCTGGCGCGTCCAGAACTTGGTCTGGAGCGTGGAATGGTCGGTGCGGGTCAGGACTAGCCCGACCAGCGCCCGAAGGCCCATGCCACCGCCGACGACCACCGCGATGAACACGAGCGAAAGGACGAGTTTCCGCCCGTTCTCGGCGTTGACGCCGACCCAGTCGATTCCGAGGAAATGCAAGTCTTCGCCCTTCGGGTAGGTCGAGGTGTATCGACGATGTGCCGGTTCAGTCCGCCTTCGGTACGGTGGTGGGCGCCGGAGACTGGGACGGAACGGGCTGCACCGTCATGGCCGGGGGCTGGTCCGAGAGCCCCTGCCGGGCTTCCGCGAGCTTAGCCTGGGCTGCCGCGAGTTCCTGGCGGGTCATCCCGAGCCGGTCTTCGAGGGTGGCCATCTCCTTGTTGCGCGTGGCCAGCGTCTCGGTCAGGGAGGCGAGTTGCGCCTGGGCGTCGGCCTGTTGCTTCCTTAGCGCTTCCACCGCTGCGGTCGCCCCGTCACGGTCGGCCGTCAGCTTCTGGATGGCCTGCTCGGCCTGACCGCGCTCGGAGATGACCCGGTCCCGCTCGGCCTGGGTCGTGGCGAGATCCTTCCGGGTCGACGCCAATCCATCCTTGGCCTGCTGCAGTTGCTGGCCGGCCTGGGTGATCTCGGCGGTCAGCTTGTCCTTGTTGGCGTCGAGGCCGGCGATGGCCTGCTCCAGCTCGCCCCGCTGCCTCGTCGACTGCTCCGTGGCGGTACGGGCGTCCGCAAGTTCCTTCTGCGCCGCGGCCGAGCCCTCGCGGGCCTTCTGCTGGCTCTCCTCGGCCTTGGCCAAGTCAGCGGTCTTGGCGGTCGCCTCCTGGGACAATGCGGCGATGTCGGCACGCAGCTTGGCCTCCTGCTGGCGCGTATCCTCAAGGCGGCGCCCGACGTCGGCGAGCTCCTTCGTCCGGGCGGACGCCGCCTGCTCGGCCGCGGTGATGGCCTCCTTCATCGGCGCGAGCTTCTGCTCGGCCTGGCCGACCTGCGCCTGAAGGTCGGCCAGCTTCCTGGCCTCGGCCTCGGATGCGGACTTCGCCTCGGTCGCCTTCCCCTCCGCCGCCTGTCGCTCCGAGGCGAGGTTCGCCGCCTTCGCCTTGGCCTGCTCGCCGGCCTGGGTCGCGTCCCGGTCCTGCTGCTGGGCCGAGGCGATCCTGGCCTGGAGCGCGGCCAAAGTGCCGGCGGTCGACCGCTGCTGGTCGAGGTCACCCTGGAGCGCCGTCTGCCGGGCTTCCAGATCACCGATGCGGTGGTCCCTCGTCGTCCGCTGCCTGGCGCCGGCGATGGACGCCACGACGAGCCAGACCAGGAGAACCGCCGCCACGACGGCGAGGCTGAACGGGAGGGGTCGGCGCAGTTCCGGGCGATAGTCGATGGTCATGGCGGTCTCGCGGGCTTGGAGGGGTTTGGGGTCAGATCGAGGAGGCGGCCTCGCCCGGGGTCGGTTCGGCACCTGCGGCTCCGGGCTCGAGTCCACGTACGGGCGGGGCCGAGCCCGCATGTGCCGCCTCGACCAGGGAGCCGATCATCGTCAGGAGCGCGCGGTGCTCGGGCGATCCGTTCCCGGAAGCCAGGAAGCTCGTAAGCTCGATCCGGGACGGCGCCCCCCCGGACGGTCCGCTCGGCTCGTGGAAGACGAACACGTCGGCCTGGTCGTCGCCGTGGCAGAGGAACCAGCGGTCGTCGTTGCTCCCCGCGTGGATCAGCGTCCGTATGGTGGTCATCGACGGGTCCCTCGGGAGGTGGTGCTAGAACTCGGTCGGCTTGATGCCCGCCTTCTCCAGTCGCTGTTCGAGCTCGGCCGGAAGGGCCTGCACCGCCTGGCGCACCGGCATCTGCAGCACCGGATCGAGGGCACGCATCGTCGAGTACAATCCCGCCGCGGCGGCTCCGCCGAGGAGCGGAGCGAGAACGAATAGCCAGAGCTGCCCCACGGCGTCCCATCCGGCGAACAGGGCCGGGCCGATGCTCCGGGCCGGATTGACCGAGGTGTTGGTCACCGGGATCGAGACGAGGTGGATCACCACCAGGACGACGCCGATGGCAAGGCCGGCGAAACCCACCGGCGCCTTCAAGTCGGTCGCCCCGAGTATGGTGAGGACGAGGAGCGCCGTCATCACGAACTCGACGATGAACGCGGCACTCGCTTTGTAGTGGCCCGGCGAGCGCACGTCGTAGCCGTTCGATGCGAAGCCCGAGGAGACGTCGAAGCCGGGATGGCCCTGCGCCACCACGTAGAGGACGTAGGCCGCCACGATGCCGCCGAGGACCTGCGCGGCGACGTAGCCAGGCAGACGGGCGGCGTCGAACTTGCGGCTGAGCGTCAGCCCCAGGGTCACCGCAGGATTGAGGTGGCAGCCGGAGATCGGTCCGAGCGCGTAGACCATCGCCATCAGGACGAAACCGAAGGAGAGGGCGACGCCGGCATAGCCGATGTGGTCGGCGGCCAGGACCGCGCTGCCGCAACCGCAGAACACCAGGACGAAGGTGCCGACGAACTCGGCGACGTACGGGCGCATCAGCGGGATTCCTTCGGGATGGTGGCCCCGGGGTTCGGGTTGGAGGTGACGGCCGCCGCGGCGTACCGGTCGGGATCGCGCACGGCGCGGTAGGTCGCAGCCGGTCGCCGCCCGCCACCCTTCAGCAGCATCGCCACGCCGAGGCACATCAGCAGGACAGGCACCGGGTTGCGGCGGACCGCTTCGAGGGCGCCGTCGTAGAGGTCGGCCCCGGTCCCGTCGCGGCGGACGGTGCCGAGCATGTCCTCGACGATGCCGGTGGGGGTGAGGCGCTGCGTAAGCCTGTCGAGCGTCCGGTCCAGGCGGCCACGGCTCTCCTCGATCTCGCGTTCCAAGGCATCTGCGTCACTCGTCATGCGTCACGCGCTCCTTGATGACGGTGGCGTCGTGCCGAAGCTGTCGGCCCGTCCGGGTCGGGACGAGCCCGTCGACCGAGAACCGGCGTCTGGCGAAGAACGCCAGAACAACGCCGGTGACGAGGAAGGCGACGCCGACGATCAGGGCGGCGAGCGCCTCCGAGCCGACGACGGTGGCGAGCCACTTCACCAAGGCGTCGACCAACTCCAGGAAGCCGACGACTGCGAACACGGCCGCGCCGGCCATCGCAGCGAGGCCGACGATCAGACGTCGCAGGTTGTCGGCCATCTCCTGGCGGAACAGGGCGATCTCGCCCCCTAGGACATCGCCGGCACCCCGGAGTGCTTCGGCGAGTAGGCCCTGGAGCCCGCCGGACGGCGGGGGGTGGGGAACGGCGCTCACGGATACCCGCCCCATGCCTGCTTGTGCTCAGGAACCTGCGACTTGCGGGCATCGCCTTCGCCGGACCGGAGGACGTGGAAGGCACCGTACCCGAGCGCTCCCACCACCAGGGCCGTCGCCAGCGGATTGCTACGCGCGGCTACCTCGGCATCACGATAGAGCTCTCGCCAGCCGCGGCGAGCGACATGACCCGAGAGCGCATCGAGGTTGTCGGCGACCGTGTGGACGAACGGCTTCGCCTGCGTCTGTCCGTCAAGCTCTTTGCCGCCCGAACGCAGTGCCCGGGCGAGTTCGGACAGGAAGCTGGCCGCCTCGCTCTTGCGCCGGTCTGCATAGCCACCGGCTTGGTCGCGCACGGCATCGGCCAAGCCGGCCGGCGAGCGTGCCGCCTGCATAGGGCCATCGGCGGCTGGGGCCGGCCCCGCAGGTCGGGTGGGATCGTTCACGGTGATGCTCCGGACCTGCGAGAGGACTTTGATGGGCTCCCGGGCCTAGCGGCGGCCGTGGACGACCATGGCGAGGAGGTAGCCGAGCGCGCCGGCCATCGCCGCCATCATCAGCGGGGACTCCTTGGCGTAGCTCGTCACCGTGTCGGCGCCCTGGCGGTAGGCGCGCTCGGCGTCGGGGAAAGCATCGCGACCCTGCTTGAGCGCGCCCTGGGCGAGGTCGCCGGCCTGGTCGGCCACGTCGCGCACGGCGTCCTTGGCCTGCCCGTACAAGTTCTCGACGTTGCCCTTGGCCTCGTTGGCCGCGCCCTTGGCCTGGGTCTCGCGGTCGCTGGTGAGGTCGCCGACGGCGCCCTGGACCTTGCCGCCGAACTCCTTCGCGGCGCCGGTGATGCGGTTCTCGTCCATGGTTCTTCTCCTGGTTTGGTCCCGGACGCGCGGGATGCGCGTCCGGGGATTGGGTCGGGTCGATTACTTTCCGGCGCTCTTGCCGTGGGCCTTGGTCGAGCTTTCGTGCGCCTTCTCGGAGTGGCCGTGGGCCTCCTTCGAGTGCTTGGCAGCGGCGGTCTCGTCGCCCTTCTCGTGATGCTCGGCCGCGGTCTTGTGCGACTTGGCGGCGGCCTCGTGGTGCTTGGCAGCCTCGGCGTGCGCGGTCTTGGCCATGGTGGTGTTCCTCGAATGGCACCGTCACGGTGCTCGTTGCGGTCGCGTCGACCGGCGCGTGCGGTCGGAAAAGGACCCGACCGGCGTGCGGGATGTCCTCAGGCGCGAGGCGCGTCAGTGCGCCGGCAACCTGCCGTCGGGGGTGTAGCGGTCGACCGCCGACGGAAGCTCCCGTGAGAGCCTGGAAAGGAGTTCGTCGCTCGAAAGGCCGGTCTGCTTTGTCAGGGTCGCGAGCAGGTCGGAGCCGAGGGCGGAATGCATGTGCTCAGCCGGAATCTCGGTGTTCCGGCCCTGCCGGACCCATGAGTCCGCAGCCTCGCCGTGACCGTTGCCGCGGAAATGCTCGATCCGCTGGCCAAGGCCCCCGCCGAGCAGTCCACCGGCACCGGCACCACCGAGGTTGCCCAAGATGCCGTCGAGCCCTGGTTGGCCAGGCGTGGCACCGGACGGGTTGGCTTCGGAGGCGCCCTTCAGCATCTCGGCGATCTTGTCCTTGTTCTGGTAGCCCGACACGGCGAGCAGCCCGAGCAGGGCGGTCATGGAGGGGAAGCCGTCACTCATGTTCATTCTCCCGTTCGGGTGTTCGACGTACGGGTTCGGGGCGGCTCAGGACCTCGAACCGGTTCCCTTGGATGCCTTGTATTCGTCGATGGCGGTCCGGCAGCCGGGCGAGAGCTTGCCCATGTTCCTGCCGAAGCACGCGACCACCTCCGGGTCCTTCGGGTCCATGCCGTTGCAAAGGCTGAGATAGTCCCCAGAGCAGGACGTCCGGAGATGGCCCGTGGCGGCATCGTCGCCCTGGGCGCCGGCGGATCCGGCCGCCATGACGAAGGAGAGGACAAGGAATCGGGTGATGCGGATCATGGGGCGGCGGCCGTGCCTGTTGCTTGCCCGAGGGTTCGCGCGTCAGAAGGGAGAGGTCCGCGGGACCCCTCCCGACCAGGCGCTCAGACCGGCTTGCGCGGGGCGGTCCCGACGGTGCCGGCCGTACCGGTACGCTCGACGTTACCCCGCTCGTCGGTGACCTCGACCTCGGTGTGGCGTACCTTGTCGGTCACGGTCTCGACCCGCTGGGTCGCGTCCTTGCGGATGCCGACCTCGCCGACGACGCGGGCCTCCTTCGAGACCACCGCCTGCTCGCGCATTTCGGTCGCCTCGATGACCTTGTCCTCGAACAGGGCCATGTCCCCCGGCGTCACCGCCCGGTCGACCACGCGGCGGTCGACGCGTACGGTCTCGTCGTGCAGGGTGACATTCTCGCTGACGTCCTTCTCGACCGCGTAGGAGCGCACCCGCACCCGGCCGCTGTCGACCATGCGCTTGCCGACGTTGAGGCGCTCCTCGACCACCGGGATGTAGTCGGTGCGCTGCGCGGTCTCCTGAGCCGCCACGGTCTCGGTGGAACCGGCCGCACGCAGCCCCGTCGTGGCAGTCGCCGATGCGGGAGCAACGGCCGCGACCGGCGCGCCCGCAGCCTGCCCGTTCCAGCCCTCCTTGCGCCAGGACGCCTCGCGCTCGTCCATGTCGACCGAGCCGTGCTCCTCCAGGATGTCGTAGGTACGCTCGGCGTACCCGTCCTCTACGGTCGCGGTCAGCATGGTGCCGCCGCGGTTCAGTCCCTCGGCGTGGAGGTGGCGGTCCTCCTCCGGCATGAAGAACTCCTTCAGCGAGCCCCACATGCCGCCCTCGTGGGTCGTGGCGACGCCGGTCGTCGTGCCCGCCTCGCTGCCGGATAGGATCCGGACGCCAACCTCGGGGATGCCGATGGCCACAAGCTTGGCCTTCGCGGCCGTCGCCTCGGGGTAGGTGTCGTACATGGCGGTGATGGTCTGGGTCATGGTTCGACCTCCGATGGGGGTGCAGGGGACAGGGCCGTGACGTGCCCCTCGGGGGACACGCGTTCGATCACGGCGTGCAGTCTGCGCAGCGTCACCGGCATCTCGACGTCCTCGCCCGCCGTGGTCTGGCGGACATGCACCTCCTCCCGCAGGACAAGGCGCTTCTCGACGACGAGGATCTCTTCCAAGACCGGGATGATCGTTACCCCGTTCTTCTCGCGGACCACCGGGGGCACTTCGCCCTCGGCCAGGGTCCGGTTGATGGCCACCCGGGTGACCCCGACCATGTCACTGCGCAGGGTCTCGCGCAGGACTTCCTCAACCGTCTCGGTCCGGGTCGAGACCCGCACCCGTCCGGTCTCGACCGCACGCTTGTCGATGCGGGCGGTCTCGGCGATCAGCGGGAGGACCGCCTCCTCGCCGACGGCGAGCTCCGCCGCCTGATTGTCCCGCGTCCGAAAGGGATGCGGCTCGGTGGCGGCGGGGACCCTCACGATCAGACCCGGCGCTGGGTCGTGATGGCGGGTGCGGTGCGGGTGAGCACCGGGTCGACGGCTGCACCGCGGCCGGCGAAGTAGGCGGCCAGGGCACCGAGGATCAGTGCCAGGGCGCCGTAGAGCGCACCCTGCGAGCCGACGCGGGCGGCGGTGTCGGCCGCCTGCTTGGCCTGCTCCTTGGTCTTGGCGACCGTGTCGTTGAACTGCTGCACGTATTGGGCGACCTGGGTCCGGGCCTGATCGACCGGGATGCCCTGCGCCTTTGAAAGCGCCTGAGCCGCTTTCTCCTGCGCATCCTTCTGCTGGGCGGCGTCACCGGTCACCGCAGCGCGCATGGCGCTGACGGCAGCGTTCTTGAGGGCTTCGGGGTCATTGCCGGTCGTGCCGCGGACCTGGCTCTCGATGTTCGAGAACGGGTTGTCCATGCCCGGCAGCGACGGGGCAGCAGCCTGGGCTGCCGTCTTCACCGAGCCGCCGATCAGGTTGCCGGCGCCACCGAGCGTGCTCGACACCGCGCTCGACGCGCCGCTGACGATGCCGCCGACCGCCGAGGACAGCAGGTACACGACGACCATGGTCGAGACCGCCCAGGCGATCAGCCCATGATAGGCGGTGGTGGTCCGAGCCGGCTTGCCCGAGAGGCGCCCGGCGAGCCAGCCGCCGGCGGTGGAGGCGAGGATGCCGGAGATCACGAACCAGATACCGGCGCCGGACGAGAGCGACCCGGCGGTCGGGGTGCCGTTGCCGGCCGGGTCGACGGTCGAGAGCCCGATCCCAAGCCCGACCATGTTGAGGATGACCTGGGCGACCAGCGCGATCACGGCGCCGGCGATGACGGCACCCCAAGAGATGGAGTGCAGCGCCATCGTGCGCATATCCTCGGCCGGGGCGGCCGGGCTGGTGGTCGGCAGGTCGCGATCATAGGCAGAACGGGTGGTATCGGGGGATAACGCCATCGTAGTAACTCTCTCGTCGGGGGTGGTCGGGTCGGGCTTCGGCCGAGGATCGGCGGAAGTGGGTTCGGACGGGTCAAAGAACCCGGCGGCGGCCCATCAGGGCGTGGTAGAGCCACAGCACCACCACGGCGCCGACGACGGCGACGAGCAGGCTGTAGAGGTTGACCCCGGACACCCCGGGCTGGCCGAACTGGTTGAACAGGAAGCCGCCGACGACGGCGCCGACGACGCCGAGCAGGATGTCGACGACGAGCCCCTGGCCGGTGTTGTTGACGATCTTGGAGCCGATGAAGCCGGCGATCAGGCCGAGCACGATCCAGGCGAGGAGGGACACGGGCGGTCTCCGGGCATGCGCGGTCGGTCGGTGCCGAGGCCACGCGGGAAAGGATAGGGTTTGGGCTACTCTCGGTCACGGCGGTCGCGGTTAAGCGGTTGCCTACCGCCGAACTTGCCTGCGTTCGTCCGCTCGACGGTCGGACCCGATACGCGACAAGCGCTCCCGGGACCGCGATGTTCCGCCGATTAACATCCAATAAAGCCGCAAGATCACCGCGTCGGATCGTAGCGAATATAGGCGGTTTCGGTTTTCGTCAGTCGGCGCCGGGTTCGAGCTTCCGATCCTTGCGTCGTTTCCCCCTGGGGTTCGACGGAGTGATCCCGGGTTCGCGGCCGGGATCCCCGGTGAGCTTCTCCAGGGCGTCCCGTACCGAGGCCCTGACCTGTTCCAGGGTCGGCTTGGGTTCGTCCGTCGGCTTGGGTTCGTCGGCCATTCGCTTTACCGGTCGACGCCCAGCCCTGCGTCGTGGCTGAAGATGGCCCTGGTCCCGTCGCGTGCAAATCGTCGGAACGTACCGGTTCGGATGTTTTATGTACCGGTCAGGTCACGGGGAAGCCGTGGTCCCGGCCCCAGACCACGGCCTGGGTGCGCCGGTTGACGCCGATCTTACGGTAGAGCGCGGCGGCGTGGTTGCGCACGGTGCTTCCCGATAGCACCAGAGCCTGGCCGATAGCCTTGTCACTATGTCCCCGGCAGATCAGGTCGAGCACCTGCCGCTCGCGGGCGGTGAGGTCGGGCGTTGCGGGCCGCGCACCCTCGCCGGGGTTCCGCAGAACCGAAAGCTTCTCGACCAGGCCGCGGCTGAACCAGGAGGCGTCGGTCATCACCGTCTCGATGGCCGAGTACAGCTCGCGCTCGGAACGCTTGCGCTCGGTGATGTCCTGAAGCACGGCCAGCACGGCATCCTCGCCGTTGATGACCACGCGTTCGGCCGAGACCAGGCAATCGAGCGCCGTCCCGCCCCCGTCGCGCACGCAGGTCTCGACGCCGAGGGCGGACCCTTCGTGAGCCAGGGTCGCCTCGAACCGTTCGCGG
This sequence comes from Methylobacterium sp. J-059, assembly GCF_022829485.1. NCBI lineage: Bacteria > Pseudomonadati > Pseudomonadota > Alphaproteobacteria > Hyphomicrobiales > Methylobacteriaceae > Methylobacterium > Methylobacterium sp. J-059. Next base: position 11,359 of record NZ_JAKSYA010000012.1, on the reverse strand, counting down.
GCGGCGTCGTCGACCCATAGGCCGGTCTCGGCGACCGTCCGCCCCAGGGTATCCCCCTCGGCACGGCGGAACACCCGGACGAACGCCTCGTTGACGCCCGTCACGGTGTGATCGTTCGCGCGGGTCAGCACGGTCGGAACCGGGGTGAGCCGGAACGCCTTGGCAAAGCGCTCCTCGCTCTGGCGCAGGGCGGTCTCCGCCTTTCGGCGCGGTTCCAGGTCCGCGAAGGTGAACAGCATGCAGGCGACGTCGCCCATCTCGATGGGTTGGCCGGCGACGATCACGGCGTGCGTGCCACCGCCCGGGCGCTTCAGGAACGCCTCGCGATGGGGGATCGGCTCTCCGGCGTTCAGGTGCTCCAACGCCCTCTCGCGCCCGTGGGCGTCGGCAAGGAGGTCGACCTCGTACACGCTGCGCCCTAGGACCTTATCGCGCACGTAACCCGTGATCTCCAGGAAGCCCGCGTTCACGCGGACCAGCCGCAGGTCGGTCAGGCGGACGATCACGGCGGGGGCGGGGTTAGCGGCGAACGCGCTCTCGAAGCGCTCCTCGGCCTCGAATTGTGCCGAGATGTCCTTGATGATCAATGCCAGGAAGGTCGGGCGGCCGCCCGCGTCGGTGACCACGAGGCTGCGCAGGGAATGCACGAAGTCGATACCGGGCCGGTCGGCGTGCCTGACCTCGACGACGACGTCACGGAAGGTCTCGCCGTCCATGACGCGCTCAATGGGGTAGCGGCCGGGCGCACGGTTGTTGCGATAACGCAGGCTGAAGCGCGCGCGGTAGGCGTCGACCGTCGCGCCGAGGTCGGACAGGGCCGCCACGCCGTGCATCGCCAGCGCCGCGTCGTTAGCCCAGGAGATGCGCTGGTCCGGCTCAACCAGGATCACCCCCTCGCTCAGGCCGGCGACGAGCTGGCGGAGTTCCGAGCGGTTGGCATCGGTCGCGATGGGTCCACGTCCGGGGCCATGGCCGCCAGCGCCCCGTGGTTCGATCTCGCGCCCGGGGGTGCGTCGGCTTCCGACCGAAGCATTTTTCGGGTTGACCTTTGGATTCATGGTCGCCCCCGTAGGCTTGGCTCAGCGTCGCGGCAGGGCGGCAGGGCGGCAGGGCCGGATCGTGTTAGGTAATACTAGCATGTCGGGCCGTGGGCGTCCCCGTCCGCAACGCCACGAGGTCATCCGGGACAAATCGAAGCTTTCGGCGTTGAGGTGCGATGCGCCGCGGAACGTGGCGTGACCGGGAATCCCGCATGCCGATGGACGACGCCGTAGCCGCGAAGCCGCCCGCCCAGGTGCCGCCCCCGCTCGTGCCTGGCCTGCGCGGCCTGCTGACCCTCGCGGTCGGGGTCGTGCTGATCGCGGCCCTGTACTTCGGGCGCGAGGTGTTCATCCCCCTCGTGCTGGCGGTGCTCCTCAGCTTCGTCCTGGCCCCGGTGGTCAACCTGCTGCGTCGGATCAAGCTCGGGCGCGTGCCCTCGGTCATCGTCGCCGTTCTGCTCGCGCTCGGCGTCATCGGCGGCATCGGCGCGGTCATCGGCACGCAAGTGGCCGGGCTCGCCGGCAACCTCCCGCAGTACCAGGCCACGGTCTCGAAGAAGTTCGCCGGCCTGCAACAGGGTTGGCTGGGCGAGGCCAATCGGGTCATCGCCAAGTTCAGCCATCAGGTCCACGATGCCACCCAGAAGGCTGACGCCGCCGACACCACCGCAGCGACCGGCCCGGGCGGCGACACCCCGAAGGCGCAGCTCGTCCGCGTGCAGGAACCCGAGATCTCGCCGCTCGCGCTCGCCGAGAAGGTATTGGGCCCGATCTTCGAGCCGCTGACCACGGTGGGCATCGTCCTGGTCGTGGTCGTGTTCCTGCTCCTGCAGCGCGAGGACCTGCGCAACCGCATGATCCGCCTGTTCGGATCGAGCGATTTGCACCGCACCACTGTGGCGATGGACGACGCGGCCGGACGGCTCGGGACCTACTTCCTGGCTCAGCTCGGCATGAACGCCGCGTTCGGCGTCATCGTCGGCGTCGGCCTGTGGTTCATCGGCGTGCCCAACCCGCTGCTCTGGGGCGTATTCTCCGCGCTGATGCGCTTCGTGCCCTACATCGGCGCTTTCATCTCCGGCATCCTCCCGGTGGCGCTGGCGGCGGCCGTCGATCCGGGCTGGAACATGGTCATCGCCACCGCGGCCCTGTTCCTGATCGCCGAGCCGGTGTTCGGGCAGGTGATCGAGCCCCTGCTCTATGGGCACTCCACCGGGCTCTCGCCCTTCGCGGTGATCGTCTCGACCCTGTTCTGGGGCTTCCTGTGGGGGCCCATCGGCCTGATCCTGGCGACCCCGTTCACCGTCTGTCTGGTCGTGCTCGGTCGCCACGTCGACAGCCTGGAGTTCCTCGACATCTTGCTGGGCGACCGGCCGCCGCTAACGCCGGTGGAGAACTTCTACCAGCGCATGCTCGCCGGAGACCCGGACGAGGCCCGCGACCTCGGCGAGCAAATGCTGAAGGAGCGCTCCTTGTCGTCGTACTACGACGAGGTCGCGTTGAAGGGCCTTCAGCTCGCCGCAAACGACTACGCACGCGGGGTCGTCACGCCTGCGCAGCTGGAGAACATCCGGGCGTCGTCCCGCTCCCTGGTCGAAGACTTCGAGGACCATCCCGACGTCGAGCCAGCCGGCACGGACGCGACGGTGAACCCGAACGACACGCCGACGCTCGCCGAGCGGGCGCATCCGAAGAACGAGGCGGTACCCGGTCAAGCGCCACCTCGCGAGGCGCTGCCGGAGGCGTGGCGCGGCGAGGCGCCGGTGCTGTGCCTGGCCGGCCGCGGCCCCCTCGACGAGGCCTCCTCGGCGATGCTGGCGCAACTCCTGCGCAAGCACGGACTTGGGGCGCGTGTGACGGCCTACCAGTCCGCCTCGCGCGAAGGCATCCGCGACCTCGACCTCTCGGGCGTGGCGATGGTGTGCATCTCCTACCTCGACATCACCGGCAACCCGTCGCACCTACGCTACCTGCTGGAGCGTCTCCGTAGGAAGTCGCGGGACGTCAAGCTGTTGGTCGGACTATGGCCCCAGGGCGAGGCGGTCCTGACCGATACGGACCTCGGTCAGCAGGTCGGGGCCGACGCCTACGTTTCGTCGCTGCGCGGTGCGGTCGAGGCGTGCCTGAGGGAGGCGGGCGCGACGAACACGGGCGACGAGACCCCGGCCGCGGCGAACGCCGCCTGAAGCTGGAACCCGCCGATGGCTTGACCGTTGTTCGGACGTCTTACAGTCAAGCCTCGGACAGCCGCCGTGAAGACAGTCTTCGCCGCCCTCGCGATCTTCCTGGTGGCCGCAGCACCGGCCATCGCTTCCGAGACGTCGAACGTCGTCAGCGGCGTCTCGAAGCCCGCGACGGTCCAGATGGTCGTTGTCATGAACGCCGCCCCGGTACCCGTCGCGCAGGTAGCGTCGACCAAGAAGGTTCGCATCGTCCTCGCCTCGCCCTTCGGTAACTGAGCTCTGCCGGCCGGCACGGTTGTCCGATGGTCCAGGAGCTTATCTTCGGGCTTGCCGTCCGCACCCCGCCGTAATCATCCGCTAGGACTTCCCGGCCTCGACGGAGCGTGACCCGGTCACCTGTCCCGGCCATGGTTCGGGGGTACGGGTGTTTCCACGGTTTGCATGTGCCGAACGGGCACTGGCCGCCACGCTGGTAGCCGCCGTCCTCGTAAGCCTCGGGGCCTGCGGCGGACGCCCGACCGGCGTGTTGCTGCCCATCGCCGACGCGGCACCGGTCGCGGGTACGTCCCGTGTCGATATGCTGGTCGCTACGACCCGCAAGTCCGCGACCGACCGCGGGGTACTGTTCTCCGGCGAGCGCGGCGAGGCCGTGACCTACACCGACCTCGCGGTGTCGATCCCGCCGGACGCCACCCGCCAGCCCGGCACCGTGCAATGGCCGGAACGCCTCCCCGGCAACCCCGCCACCGACTTCGTGGCGCTGCGCGCCGATCCGGTCGACCGCTCGAAGGTCGCGGCCTGGACCGGAAAGGCGGTGCACGGACGAGGCAAGCGCCACGTCCTGGTGTTCGTGCACGGGTTCAACAACAAGTTCGAGGATGCCGTCTTCCGGTTCGCGCAGATCATGCACGATTCCGGTGCCGAGGTCGCACCGGTGCTGTTCACCTGGCCGTCCCGCGGCTCTGTGCTCGCCTACGGCTACGACCGGGAAAGCACCAATTTCTCTCGTAACGGCCTGGAGACCCTGCTGCGCGACCTCGCCAGGGACCCGAACGTCGGCGAGGTAACGGTGCTCGCCCACTCAATGGGCAACTGGCTCACCCTGGAGAGCCTCCGACAGATGGCCATCCGCGACAAGCGCGTGGCGCCCAAGATCCGGAACGTCATCCTGGCCGCACCCGACGTCGACATGGACCTCGCCCGGGGTGCCTTCCACGATATGGGCAAGGATCGGCCGCGACTAACCCTGATGGTGTCGGGCGACGACCAGGCGTTGGCGGTCTCGCGTCTCGTCTGGGGGGACAGCGTGCGACTGGGAGCCATCGACCCGAACGCCGAGCCGTACAGGTCCGAGCTGGAGCGCGAGAACATCGGCGTCCTCAACCTGACCTCGGTAAAGTCCGACGATGCACTCAATCACGGCAAGTTCGCCTCCGGGGACGTGGTCGCGCTTCTGGGCAAGCGCCTTGCCGACGGGCAGCCGATCTCGGACGGCCAGATCGGCATCGGCGACAGGCTAGTGAGCACGGCCGCCGGGGCCGCCTCGACGGTCGCCACCGGTGCCGCACTGGCAGTCGCCGCCCCGGTGGCCATGATCGACCCGCAGACCCGCGAGACCTACGGCGACCACCTCTCGAACGTCGGAAGCGGTTTCAAGGACACCGTCGGCTCGACGGCCGACCTCGCCGCCGCGCCCTTGCGCGCTGTCACGGGCGGTCGCTGATCATCCGAAGCAAGTAAGTCTGGATGGGGCTGACTCCTCAGCCCTGCGCAGAAGAGATGATAGTGTGGAATGTCGGGCTCACCGTTGCTGCGGAGCCGTTGGCGTGGATGGGCCTCGTCCAGGCCCAGGGCCTGGAACATGGGGCTCAAGAGTGTGCTATCCGGGGTTAGATGATCGCCGGTCCCCTCGGGGCCGTCGTTGGCGATGCGGTCGGTGCGATGGTCAGCATGGCCAACGGCAGTCCCGGCGTCGACCGCCGTGCGCGTTTCCTGATCTATGCGCTGGGCGAGCGGCGGCCGTCCTTCGCCTACGTCGGTCCCCTGCGGGTCGGTACCATTCTGCCTGAGGACGGTGTTATCTACTACGACGTGCCCACCGAGTTCGCCCTGCCGAACTACAGCTACACCGTCGTCAACGACCACCCGTGCTCGTTGACCCGCGCAGGCGCCGTGTTGTCGAGATCATAGAGTAGAAATGGTTCGATAGCAGGCTGTCCGCTTTTCCGATGGGCCTACTCTCAAGCGGCCGTTCCGCTTTCGGCCAGCTCCGGTCGCGTTGGTGGGCGCTGCTGAACGGCTGGGTTGGGTGGTTTTCTGCCGGTCTGTTTACAAGCAGTAACCGATGGAAGCGGACATCACCGCCGTTCCCGCTCACGACCCCTTCACAGACCTTCGGAAGGTCCGCTTGCAGGCGCCCTAATTAGACCCGGGGAGCTGCGGTCAGCCTCTGGGTAAGACCAAGTTACGCTTGAACGGGTCGTCGGCACGCTCGCGACGCAAAAGCCTCGCGTGCCCGCTTGATCTCGGCATGGTGCGTCTCCGCCCAGATCCACACACCGCAGAATGCGGCACCCAGGCTCTCACCAAGCGGCGTGAGCGCGTAGTCCACGTGGGGCGGGATCACCGGGTGCGCCGTCCGACGCACCAAGCCGTCCTGTTCCATCTGGCGAACTGTCTGGGTCAGCATCTTTTGGCTGATGCGGCCGACCGCCTTGCCGAGTTGGGTGAAACGCAGCGTGCCGCGCTCGTGCAGGGCTTCGAGGATCAGCATGGTCCACTTGTCGGCTACCTTGCCGATAATGTCTTGGACCAACGCCTCGATGGCCGGGTCGGTCTCGGTCGGGACCTGTTCCTTCCGACGCTCCTCGTTCCGTGGATCGGCCTCTGCCCTACGCATCCGACACTCTCCGTTTGGTGCGTATAAATCTTTTCGGTGCCTACTTCGGTTCGGAGAGCATGAGCCATAACCTCATGGGCGACAACAACGAAGGTCGCTCACATGAAGACGTCAGGGAACACCATCCTCATCACCGGCGGCGGCTCCGGCATCGGCCAAGCCCTCGCCCAACGCTTCCACGACCTCGGCAACACCGTCATCGTCGCCGGCAGGCGGACGGAGGCGTTGCAGCGGACGATTGCCGGACGTCCGAACATGCATGCCATGGCGTTCGATGCCGACAGCGCTGAGGGAGTGGCCGACTTCGCACGACGCGCGACGGCCGAGCATCCGGCCCTCAACGTGGTCATCAACAACGCCGGGATCATGCGCTCCGAGGCGCTGGACCAGCCTCGTGACCTCTCGGACGCGGAGGCAACGGTCATCACCAATCTGCTCGGCCCCATCCGGCTGACCGACGGCCTGATCGACCATCTCGGCCGGCAGTCCGATGCTGCCTTGGTGAACGTCACCTCCGGTCTAGCCTTCGTGCCTCTCGTGTCGGCCCCGACCTACTCGGCGACCAAGGCCGCCCTGCACAGCTACACGGTCGCGCTGCGCGAGGCGCTTAAGGGCAAGGTCGAGGTCATCGAGCTGGTGCCGCCGGCAGTGCAGACCGACCTCACCCCGGGACAGGCGACACGCCAAGGATACCTGCCACTGGCCGACTTCATCGACGAGGTCATGTCGTTCTTCCAAGAGCAGCCCACCCCGCGTGAGATCCTGGTGCAGCGGGTCCGCTTCCAGCGTCAAGCCGAGGCGGAACATCGCTTCGACGAAGCGGTGACGACCCTCAACGAGACGGCTCGCAAGGCCCGCGAGGCGCAGCAGTAAGAACGAAGGGCGCGGTCGACGATCCATGCTCCGCCGTTTGTCCCGGCGAAGCTAGGTCTTCTTTCGGCCGCGCCAGCGAGGACTGTTTCCCATCCGAAGCAGGCCTTGGGAATGTCTGCTTCCAAGCACTTCGTAAGATAAAGCCGCGCGACCAATCAAGACAGGGGGACGGCACGCTGGCCGCCTTCTATGATCAACATCGATCCCACGTGCCCAGGAGCACTTCGAACGAGTAGCAGACAGCAGCCGCGAACCGAACGCCGCCCCAAAATAGCGAGTACTCGCGCCCGTAACAGTATCTTGCTATGTTTTGTGCTGAATGAGGCCCTGGATGGCATCCAACGCATCTTCACGCAATCTGTTAGTAGTAAGATGCTCCCACAATTGCAGCATTCGATCGGTTTGCTAAAATCTTATAAAATCTTCGCCAAAGCCATACAAGTCATCTACGGATATGCGAAGCGTATCTGCAATCCGCTTCAAACTCTCATGACGAGCGTCTTTCTCGTTGAGCATATTGCCCTCCAAAGATTGTCGGTCGTGTGCGGTCGTAGGGGGTACCATCCCGCTTGGTTGTAACGCGAACGACTTGTGCGTTCAAAGGTTGTGTCAGCATGTTGGCCCGACCGAACTGAGGCGGGAGGTGCTGGTGATTTTCACGACCGACGCTCAGGGCGAAGTCACGTACATCTGCCTCGAATGGTTCTCCTACGCCGGGCAGACACGTGAGGCCGCGTACCGGGACGGCTGGACCACGTCAGTCCTGGAGAGCGACCAGGGTGCTGTCAGGGCCATCCTCGCGGAGGCCGCCCAAGCCCAAGCCGAGTTCAGCGTCCGGTTCCGCATTCGGTGCGCAGACGGGTCGGTGCGGTGGCTGGCGGCTGGAGGCGTTCCCTCATTTGGACCGCCGGGGCGCTCGTTCCTCGGCTATCTCGGGTCCATGATCGAGTTTGCTCCGACCGAGGCGACTGAGATCGCAGCGTATGGTGGTATCGAGAGGTTCGTTCCACCGCCAACACACGTGGCCACACAGGCCGTGGCACCGCTCGACACCATCGCGGATCACCTCATCATCGTGCATGCGCTGATGGAGCAGCACGACGTGATGTCAGGTCTGAAGGAGGTCAAAGGCGCATTGTTTAGGGTCGGTCAAGCGTTGGCCCGTGGGGATGGATCGCGGTCGCAGGTCAACTGAGTGACTGCAACCTCGTGCCCCGCTGCAGGCGCACCTTGCTAACTACTTCGTTGGCTTTGACGGCGGTCGAGGCAGGACGCGGATCTGGACGAGTTTTCCGGTCCGAGGGTCGAGCACTACCACCATGTCATACCCCCTACGATCAGATGCTTTACTTCAACACCACGCGGAACACAGCCTTGATCCTCCGGGCGGTCGCTCACGATCATCGTCGCCTGGCAGTGCGTGCTACAATACTATGCAACTGATGGTTGTAAAGTGCGTAGGCGCTCAACTGACGCAATAAGGCAAGGCTTGACCCTCCAGGAAGTTCGGTTGGGGTGTAAGCCTCGCAGCCGTGCGTGCCATGGATCGGAAACCGAACGTCCGCTTCGGGGCGAAGGGCTAAGGTCTGATTGCCACCCCGAGCAGAAGTTGCCGGAGGGCTGACAAACGTCCGCTTCGGGGGAACGCCGACAGCGCTTCCGGCGGCTGGGTTGGGTCGATTCTGTTGAAAAACTCGGGTGTTGCAGCGGTTGTGATGAGGTGATTCACTCCTGTCGAGAGACGGAGATCGAAGCAGATGATGGGACCTCGGCAAGTCGAGCAGGGTGCCTTGTTCTACGAGTTCTCGCTCGACACTCACGTTCCCGCCGACCATCTGCTTCGCTCCATCGATCGCTTCGTCGACCTTGCCGGCCTGCGCCAGGAGCTAGCCCCGTTCTACGCTTCGACGGGCCGCCCCTCCGTCGATCCCGAGTTGATGATCCGCATGCTGATCGTCGGCTACTGCCTCGGCATCCGCTCGGAGCGCCGGCTGTGCGACGAGGTCCACCTCAACCTCGCCTACCGCTGGTTCTGCCGGCTCGGACTCGACGGCCGGGTGCCGGATCATTCCACCTTCTCCAAGAATCGCCATGGCCGCTTCCGCGACAGTGACCTCCTGCGTCGTCTGTTCGAGACTGTGCTCGCTCGCTGCATCGCCGAGGGCCTCGTGGGTGGCGAAGGCTTTGCCGTCGATGGCAGCCTGATCAGAGCCGATGCCAATCGGCAGAAGGGGGTCGAAGGCTCTGCCGGCCTGCCGCCTGAGGTCGTGAGCCGCGCCGCACAGGAGTACCTCGCCGTCCTCGACGAGGCCGCCTTCGGGGCCGCAACGCCGGTGCCGCCCAAGTTCATCTCGCCCGCCGATCCGGCCGCGCGCTGGACCGGAGCGCACGGCGGGCAGGCGTTCTTCGCCTACACAGCCAACTATCTGATCGACCTCGACCACGCGATCATCGTCGACGTCGAGGCGACCACGGCCATCCGGCAAGCCGAGGTCACAGCGGCTAAACGCATGATCGCGCGTTCGCGCGAGCGCTTCGACCTCTATCCGGCCCGGCTTGCCGGCGACAGCGGTTACGGTTCGGCCGCGATGCTGGGCTGGCTCGTCTACAAGCAGGGCATCGAGCCGCATATCAGCGTGTTCGACAAGTCGGCCCGCACCGACGGCACCTTCTCACGCGCCGACTTTACCTACGACCAGCCGGGCGACGTCTACCGCTGCCAGGCGGGCCAGATGCTGACCACGACCGGCACCCTGGTCAATGACGGGGCGACGCTGCTGTACCGCGCGAGCAAGTTCGACTGCGCGCCATGCCCGTTGAAGGCGCGGTGCTGCCCGAACGAGGCGGTGCGTAAGGTTCCGCGCTCGATCTACGAGGGCGCGCGGGACATGGCCCGCGACATCGCGCGCTCCGAGGAAGGCAAAACCTCGCGGCGCGAGCGCAAGAAGGTTGAGATGCTGTTTGCCCACCTCAAGCGTATCCTGAAGCTGGACCGCCTCCGGCTGCGAGGGCCGAACGGAGCAAGAGACGAGTTCCACCTCGCAGCCGCCGCCCAGAACTTGAGGAAGCTCGCAAAGCTCCTCCCGATCCCGCAGCCGAGCCCGGCCTGACCGGCTGGCGACACCCAGCTCGAGGGCGAGGGCTCATCCCGCCCCTCTCCGATCTCGGCCGCCAACGAGTTTTTCAACGAAATCGGTCGGAAGCGGACAGTCAGCTTTAGGGAAAAAGTTCAGAGGCCGCTCTTCACCCGGTGCGGACGTCCAGCGCTGGTACCATGCGTCAGATTTCCACCACGAGGAGGGCCTTTTTCGACGATTGGCGGAGGGTTGTGGCGTCCCCGGTTTTCAGGGGGCGAACCTGGTTGGCGTGCCACGCCGGCGAGGCAGGGAGGCCCAGGCGACCAAGGTGCCCGAAGACGTGCTCGAAGGCGCCGGCGACGGCCAGCTCGAACGAGCCGTCGTCCTTAACCGACGCAGCCTCCGGACCTTCGCGACGCTGCGGTGTTTCCCGGTTTCCCTCGGCATGGCGTTCCTCGGGACCGGAATGGACGACGGCATCGTGGGACGGGCGCGATCCTGAATCGAGGTGCTTGGAGGCGGCCGGATCGGCGGCCTCGGGCCTTGGCCAGGCCCGAGCGCCGGGGAACGCGGAACGGCAGGCGCCGTTGCCTACGTCCATGCCCGGCCCGCGTCGGGACGGGTCAAATCTTTGATACGAGATACCACATGCATCTTCGCTCCAGGACGATCCGCATCGCCGCCCTTCTCGCCGGAACCAGCCTGCTGACCGCCTCCTCGGCTTGGGCGCAGGCGCAGCCGACGGTGAAGGACCACCTCGACGCGGCGGTGTCGACGGTGACCGGCTCGCCGATGGCCAACCTCGACGTCGACATGAAGCACGTTCTCGACGCGATGAAGTCGCTCGATCCGAAGCCGATCCCGAAGCTGTCGCCCCAGGAGGCCCGCCAGCAGCCGAGCGCGGCCGACGGCGTCAAGGCGCTCCTGAAGGAGCAGGGCAAGACCGCGGCACCCGAGCCGGGCGTGACCACGAAGGAACTCGCCTACGACACGGCGGGTGGATCGCAGAAGGTCCGGATCTACACGCCCGACGGCGCCGCCGGCCCGCTGCCGGTCGTGGTCTACTACCACGGCGGCGGCTTCGTGATCGCCGACCTCGACACCTACGACGCGACCCCGCGTGCCATCGCCAAAGGCGCCAAGGCGGTGGTGGTCTCGGTCGAGTACCGGCACGCGCCGGAGGCGAAGTTCCCGGCCCAGCACGAGGACGCCTTCGCCGCCTACAAGTGGGCGCTCGCCAACGCGAAAAGCTTCGGCGGCGACCCGTCAAAGGTCGCTCTGCTCGGT
>NZ_JAKSYA010000006.1:0-607 GCF_022829485.1 Methylobacterium sp. J-059 | reverse complement strand
ACCTTGAGTTCGGCTTCGACGAACGCCAGATGGAGACGACGATCCCCTAGCGATCCGAACGCGATGTTCAGTCCGGCATCGAGCACGGTCATCATCGCATCGAAATCGAAGTGCGTGGCGGTGCAGTCGCCGCGCGCGTTGGCATCGCGCAACTCGGCCTCCCGCGACGCGATCTCCCGTCCGAGTGCGTCGAACCCTTCGCGACTGAGGGGGTCGGCGCCGCGCCGCCGCGCTTCATCCGCGGCGAGCTTGCGATGGCGGAACGTCGCGACCAGACCCTGAAGAACCGTGTCGTCGAGGTCCGAGAGTTTCGGCTGAGCGCTGAGGCAGACGGCGCTTCGCCAAGCGGACGAGTGCGTCCGCCTCGCCATCCAACCGGCGGGCCCGATCGCGTGCCACGTCCGCGTCGCGGGTGCCGAGGCTGACCCAGAACTCCCGGCCGGCCCGCCTTCCCTTCAGCGAGACGGGCGCGCTTTCGTCGAAGATGCCAGACCCCGCCGTTCCGAGCACGGCCGGCATGTCGGCGCGCAGCGCATCCGGGATGGTGCGACGGACATAGAAGATGCCCCGACGCTGGACGAGACCCACCATCTGCCTCTGGCTTCGT
>NZ_JAKSYA010000004.1:0-714 GCF_022829485.1 Methylobacterium sp. J-059 | reverse complement strand
TGTAGGCGGCGCTGGCCGCAGCACCCGCGTTGCCGGCGGCGTCGACGACGCTCACCGTCACCGTCCCGGCGCCGATCGGGGTGGCGACAGCGGCGGTAAAGCTGGTGCCGCTGACGCTGGCCAGGGTGTCGACACCGTTGAGGCTGACCACGACCTGGTCGCCCGCGCCGAGTGCCGCGCTGAGCGTACCCGTGACCGGCATGGTCGCCGATTGCGCCTCGGTGGCGTCGATGATCCCGTCGCCGGCGACGTGGACGAGGCTCGCCTTGGCGAGCGGCGCGACGGTATCGGCCACGATGGTCGTGCCGGTGACTGACCTGGTGGTTCCATCCGAACCTGTGACCACGAGGCTGGACCCAACCGAGCCGTTGAAGCCCGACAGGTCGACTGCACCCAGGCCGTTGGCTGCGATCGTGGCCGTCTTGACGTAGGTTCCGTCCGTGAAGGTGGCGACCGCCGTCTCGGTCAGGCCGAGGCTGGCGACGCGGAAAGCTACAGCCTTCGCTTCGACAGCGTTGACAATGTGGTCGGCCGTGTCGTTGACAACCAGAGTGGTCACCGGGGCCGCGGTCATGTAGGCGGCGCTGGCCGCAGCACCCGCGTTGCCGGCGGCGTCGACGACGCTCACCGTCACCGTCCCGGCGCCGATCGGGGTGGCGACAGCGGCGGTAAAGCTGGTGCCGCTGACGCTGGCCAGGGTGTCGACACCGTTGA
>NZ_JAKSYA010000002.1:0-1450 GCF_022829485.1 Methylobacterium sp. J-059 | reverse complement strand
GCGAGGCCAGCGCCCATGTGAAGTGGTTCTGCGCCTACGACGTCGCCGGCCAGCCCCGCGGCCTCGAGCAGGTGCTCTGCCTCGACTTCGAGTGGCTCGTCGGCCTGTCGGTCCTGTGCCTGATGTTCGGGTGCCTCGCCGAGGGCACCCCGCTCGGCACCGCGCTGCTCAACGCCCTGGACCGGGTCACCGCGCGGCTGCGCACCGACACCGAATTGCTGGTGCGGGCGACGCTGGGCTTCTTCTTCGTCTCGCTCTGGACGCTCGGCGGCATCATCCTCACCCCCGAGCTCAAGACCGACGCGGCCTGGATCCCGTGGTTCCAGCTCGCGCTTGCGGCCTGCCTGATCTGGCACCGCACCCTGCCGCTGGCCGGCGCCGGCATCGTCGTGCTGTTCGGCTACGCGACCTGGAGCTACGGCGCGTTCCATCTGGCCGACTACCCGGTCTTCCTCGGCGTCGCCGCCTACCTGATCCTCACCGGCCTGGACCGCACCCTCTACGGCATCCGCCCCATTGACGTGGTCCGCGCCGCCGCCGCCGTCACCCTGATGTGGGCCTCGGTCGAGAAGTGGGCCTACCCGGAATGGACCGCGCCGCTCCTGGCCGCCAAGCCCGAGATGACCTTCGGCGCCTCGCCCGAGCTGTTCATGAAGGCCGCCGGCGTCGTCGAGTTCACCCTGGCCTTCGCCCTGATCTGGACGCCCCTGGTGCGCCGCACCGCCGCGATCATCCTGGCCGCGATCTTCGTCTCCGCCGTGTTCGAGTTCGGCAAGGTCGATGCGATCGGCCATTCCGGGATCATCGTGGTGCTGATCGGCATCGCCGCCGACGACGCCCGCAGCGCCGTCCGCCGCCGCGACGTGGCGCTGGCCCCGGCCTACTACGCGGTGGCGCTCACCGGCTTCCTCACGCTCTACTACGTCGGCCATGCGGCGATGTACGGCGCGCTGTTCTCGGCGCCCGTGATCTGATCGAAGAGCCCCGTTATCTAGTAGGCCTGTTCGCTTTTCGTACCGGCTGTGGCTCAGGTGTAGCAGCCACATCGGAGACCTTCGGTTACCGTGAGGCATCCTTCAGGTGCCTCACATGCTCACGTTGACCTCGATCATCACCCGCAGCGTCCTCGCTGTCGCGACCGTGGGCGGCCTCGCTGCGTTGGCGGATGGAGCGGTTCGGTCGCAGCTCGAACAGGCTGTGCGGGGCGATCTGAACTTCGTCGGGCGTGCTCCGGCGCCGATGCGGGTTGCCCGGGTGGATGAGCGCTACGTCGCAAAGGGGCTCGATCGGGGTCGGCTTGGCGCCACCGTGCGAATGGTTGGCACCGACGACGCGCAGTAAGCGCATCACGCACCGTCGATCCGGGGCCTAAGTCCCATCGCTCCGCTTGCCGCGGGCGACCTCGCGCATGGCCTCGTCCGGCAGCGGCCGCTGAAGCTGCAATGCCTCC
>NZ_JAKSYA010000175.1:0-16326 GCF_022829485.1 Methylobacterium sp. J-059 | reverse complement strand
GGAGGCTACCGCCTACCCCGGACTATCGGCGCGCGCCTGTCAGCCGCCGTCGACGGGCTGAGGAACGCCGACGCCACGATGCGGCTGGCGCAGTTCCTCGCCCGCTTCCACACCGCCCCCGGGCGGCTCGGCCGCGCCTTCCCCGTCGATCGGATCGCGCTGGCCGTGCACGGCGAGCTGGAGCTGACCGAGGCGCGGGTGAGGGGAGCCCTGGCAGCTCTGGAGCGCATCGGGTTCGTCGTCCGTGAGGCGATGCCGGGCTCGGCCTACCGGGCGACGGCTGAAGGGCTACACCGCAAGCCGGTGTTCTGGCGGTTCGCGCCCGAGTTCTTCGTGCTGTTTGAGAAGGCCAATGCGGCTGCAAAGCGGGACCGGGGAGCGGGTTCGCCGGCTCGCCGGCCCATCACCTCGTCCACGGCGCCTCGGCCGCATGTGAGCCTCCCTGCGGCCCCAAAGCCAGCGCCGCTCCTCGCCAAAAGACAAACTCAAGCGAAAGCGTTCTCTTTTGGCGAGATGAAACCCACTGAACCGAACACCTCCCTAGAAGCTGCTCTCGACCGATGGCGGAAAGCCCTAGAGGGCAGAGCAGCGTAAACCGAGCATAGCTGCCGGAAGGCAGGGTCGGGCTCACGTTGCACCTCAACGAGCTTTCGGCGCGGATCCATGGACCTGAATGTCGTGCGCATCGTCAGTAAGGTCTGGCTGTCCTGGATCGAGCGGCGGCCCGCCGAGGGTGGGGTTCAACGGTGCCCGGGCACGAGTACCAATGATCTAGTAAGGCGCCGTCAGCGCGTCACTGAGAGGTCGCAAAGGGCTACCGGAAGAAAAAATTTAGCAGAGGCTTATCAAGAAACCGGTCAGCCCGGTTTACATCAACGAAGTTAATCCGGGAGGCGGGCGAGCCGTCTCGATAAGGCTTTGGTTTGTGGAACGCCCCGTGAAGAGGGACGGAAATGAAATCCGCCCAAAAACCATAGTGAGGCATCTCGATGCGTAGCCTTCTCTTACAAGTCGCTATCACAACCGCCTTGACCATTCCTCAAGCTGGCGTCGCAGCGGAACGCTTACCGACCGACGCTACGGCTGCCGTATCAAGAACGGACGTCGAATTACACAGGTCGCTGCCGGGACGATCTCTCCCATGTTGAGAAGGGCGGTTGTTACGCTGATCAAGTCGCTGCCCTCCGCATCCGTGTGAATGCGGAATTTAAAAAGCGCATGGCCGAGGCTGAGACCGAGGCTGCCGACGGCGACAGGTACGGAGTTTCTGGTGCCGATCGCGTAAAACAGCTGAAGGCCGGCTTAAGGCGTTCTCAGGCTGCATGGGACAGCTACGTCAAGGCGGAATGCGGGTTCGCCCTTGAAGAGGTGACAATCGGCGGAGGCAATGGCGGCGACCTTGAACTTGTTACCTGCCAAATCCGGCACTTCGTTGCTCGTTATAACGAACTGAGACGCTGATGCCCTGCGATGGAGTCCCGCGGTGCTACGAGCCGCTGACCGACGAGCACCTGCACCACCTCGTCACACTCGCGGTACCGATCTTCGAGACCTTGTTCGACAACCGGCCGGATGGCTCCGGCCGGTATCGGGGCCGCCTTTTGATGCTCGCCCTGTGTCAGGGCGCGGCGCTCCACCGCGTGAACGGTCAGCATGGCGTGAAGGACCTCGACGTTTGGGGGTTCTTCCACACGCACCCTGACGGCGAGTTCCCGCCCCGCTGGCATCAATCTTGTGACTTCGGACCCTCGTCCTTGGGCTTCAGTCCACACGATCCCGGGTACACTGGCCGGCGCGTCGACGTACTCGGCCGCTCAATCGGAGTGCGCGACGAGGAAGATGCTCTTGCGGCCGTCCGGCGCTACCTCGGATCACACGCCACCGAAACCGCGGACCTCCTTGCTCAGCGGCCAGTGATCGCGCTGCATCCGGCGCCCCTGTTCGGTGTGGAAGTGTGGCCGGTCGGCTTATGATCTGGGCTCGCGCTTGCTCCGCCATGGTGGTGACAGTTCTTATCAGCAGATGCTGAGACTGAAGCAGCGGTTAGTCGGTCTCAGATAAGGGAGACGCATCGGAGCGCGCCTTGACCCGGCAACCATGCATGTTGCTAAAGTGTTCTCATATGCGAGACGCCTGACCGACCTCCGGGATACACTCCTGGCGTCGCCCGCTTCGAGGGAGATTGGGCATGCCGGCGCGATCAAATTCCATCACAAGCGGCTTCGTCTCTAGCGGTAGTCAAGTCGTTGATGTGCAAGGGCTTAACCCGTCAGCCGTCGGAATTGGACTGAGCACCCCTTCTTATAGTGTTAGAGGCTCAGGGCTCGGGCGCACCGCTCTTGGGTGGGGAATGAGCGTTCCAGAGATCAGGCGGGTGGCCGGCACGATGGTGTACCTGCGCGGCCTGAGGCAGCCCTGCTGGTACGCGGTCCTTGGAGATCATCTTCTCGACCTGCCGGAGCTGGACGCACGGGCCATCTTCAGCAAGGCAACGAGCCTGCTCGTCCAGATGCAGGCTCGTGCGGGACTAGAACCCTACTGGATACGCGTCCTGGAGAGCGTCGGCGGCATCCATGCGAACCTAATCTTCCCGGCGTCCGACAAGGTGGCCAAGCAGTTCCTGAATTCGAAAGTCGGACCCTACCTCGGCGAAGTCGGTAAGGGCCTCCAGCAGATTAGAAACACGGACGCTGATTGGCGGAACGTAACCGCGTACCTAACGGGCGAACGGGTTTCTCAGGGCAATCAGCACTACACCCGCATTCTCGGGCCGCGCGTTCGAGGCTCTCATCAGCTCGGCGAAGGCGGCGGCGATCGTGTTCAGCTATCGACAGCCTTGCGCGAACGGGTCGTCGATGCCGGCATCGTAACGCCTTGGGCCCGGACGACCTCTCGGAACCTCACCAGGCGCATCGTTCAGCCCCCGGCTATTATGGCACCTCCAAAGGCCAAGCCGACGGTCTACCGGGTGCAGCCGGATCTCTTCCCCCTAGCGCCACACGATACCTTTACGAGCGCTGACGAAGTCCGGCAGTTGCGCGAGCACCTTGGCCTAACCCAGTGGCAACTCGCTCAGCGCCTCGCCATCCGTAATCGGTCCCATGTCGCCAATGCTGAGCGCGGCCACGATGGGCTGAGCCGGCCGCGGGTACGCTATCTCCGATACATCGCTGAAACTGAGAGGATGGTCGCTTGAGCGCCGATCTCCACCATGCGGCGCTCCGGCTGCACCACCTCGCCGAATGGGCGGACACGCACGCAGCCTGGATCGAGCCGTCGGCTCGCTGCCCGAACGATGATGCCGACCCGTCGCTCCGCACGGTGCCGCTCAACGCGGTCCTGCTCGACGATTTTCTGAACGGCTTGCGCCGTCTCGGTCCGGAATTGGAGCGTCTCGCCCAAGTGGTTGGACAGCCCCGGCTAAAGCTCGTTCGAGGAGGAAGAGCCTGACATGGCGGTACCACCCAAGAAGGCATCTGTTCTGCGGGTCAGCGATCCAGCCGCCGGAGCGGGCAAGCTACGGCCTATCGGCGGGTCCGGCTCCGACGACTTCAACCGGGTGATCGCGAACCAAACGGTACACTCTCTCTGGCTCGCGCACGCCGACGAGGACGGCAGAGACAAGCTACATTCAGCCGCCTTGGCCACCCTCGTATCGATTGCCCCCAAGGATGAGGTTGAGGGCATGCTGGCAGCCCAAATGGTTGCCGCGCACTCCGCCTCCATGGAGTGCTACCGCCGCGCGATGATCGGTGAGCAGAGCCTTGAGGGTCGACAATCAAACCTCAGCCACGCTGGTAAGCTCTCTCGCACCTACGTGCAGCTTCTAGAGGCGCTGAACCGGCACCGGGGCAAGGCGGGGCACCAGAAGGTCACCGTCGAGCATGTTCACGTTCACGCAGGCGGTCAGGCCGTCGTTGGCACGGTTGAGGCGCTACCGGGTGGGGGTGGGGCTTCCCGATGAAATCAGAGGGCAACCCCATACAAAGGCCCTATCCCATGCATCTGTCGCCTCGCTGTGGGGCTCAGACCCGGAGCAGAAGCCCCTGCTGCTCGCCGGCGATGCCGAATGGCCGCTGCCGTATGCACGGCGGTGCCTCACCCGGCGCACCTAGGGGTAAGGCCAATGGCAGCTACCGCCACGGCCGGTTCACCAACGAAGCGATCGAGCGCCGGCGTGAACTGAACGGCTGGATCAGGGCCATGCGGGACATGGTCGAAGAGGTCGTGTGAACGAAGACGGTTCCGGTCGCCGTTACTCCGCCGCCACCCTGCTTGGCTCACTCGCGCCGACGCGTTGAGGCAAGGGCTGGTTCAGACCCGCGTCGAACACCTCCGCCGAGAGTGCCGAGGCCATCGCTTCGGCCTTGATAGCGGCGGCATCCAAGGCACGAGCGGTAGCTTCGAGGTGTCGGGCCTGATCGGCGAAGGCTCTTTGAATAGCGATAGGTGGCAAAGCAATTTGTACTCGAACGAGCTTGGCTTGAGAAATATTTTTCATGCTGCTGCTTGTACCCGATCCAATTATTGCAAACACACGCTTAATTTCATCGGATCGCAAAAGATAATATGCATACTCTGGGCGCATCTTTCCTGCGACCCATTCAATGCGCCAAATCTTATCAGGTAGTAGTAAGTCATTTGGAACATTATCGACTATAGCAACAGCTCCAACTAGGTCGCTAGTATTGGCTCTCGAAAATAGAAAATCCCCTTCTCGTACATGATGATGTTCAGCCGGGACATGATTGTCTGGCGCCGGCTTAGCTTCATGAGGCTTGAATACGCCGGATGTAACTGCGCTCACTTTCATGATGCGATATTTACTTATTCCACTTCCGGCCTCAATGTTTTTCCCGCCTGTAATACTGGCAATAACTTTGCCCAATTCAACGATCGGCCAGCCCTTCGGGTTGCTCGCTGGGTTGCCGAACACGTCGAGGAAGAGGGCGTGGACGATGGCGCGGACCTTGGCGCGGGCGGCGTGGGCGCGTCGCCTGATCTCCACCGCTCGGTCCAGCAACCCCACAATCCGTCGCTGCTCTTCCAGCGGCGGGAGGGGGATCAATAGCTTCCTGAGAGTGGACTTATTGATCTCCTTGAAGGTCGCGCCTGAAGCCAATGCGATCAAATGGTCGCGCGAGAATTCAAGCCAGTAGGCGAGAAACTCAGGCCAGACTTCTGGACCGCAAATGAAACTGGCGAACCCCTGATTGGTGGAGACTGGAACCGTATTGATAACGGTAAAGCCAATTGTTGCTCGTGACGTCAGCAAGACCGACCTTGCGGGTAGAAGTTTGGCGCTGCTGTTTTTCAGGCCAAGCTCCGTGATCATCTCGGCTCCCCTACAAAGATAGCGTCCGTTGTTTCGGGTTACGTCGGTAGGAGTGATCCACGGGATGGTACCCCCGAAGAACTCCGGCTTATCCCTAGAGGGCGTCCCGCCGCCGACAACATCGCATACCGCGTCAAGTGGGGCTGCTGGCCAGACACTCACGCCGCCTCCCCCCGCAACTCCGCCGCCAGCGCCTGAATGTCGCCCAGAACCGCCTGAACATCCTCTTCCAGTTCTTGCAGCAGCTCACGCGGGTTCCGATGCTCGGCTGCCTCGCGGCTCTCGGGTCGATAGCGCGAGACGGAGAGGTTCCAGTCTTCGTGCTCGATCGCAGCGGCATCAGAGAACCACCAGTTTTCCACCCATGGCGAGGTGGGATCGCGCGCCTGCCAATCCTCCCACATCTCTTCCCGGCTGTTGAAGGCGGCTATCAGGCCGGGAAGATCGTCTGCCTCGATCGGTTGGTCGTGGTTGGCGTCCAGTTTGAACCCGTCGTTGCTCGCGTGGAGAAACATGACGCGCTCCGTCCGGCCACCCGCCGCGAAGACTAGGACCGAGGTCTTCACGCCCGAGTAGGGCTGGAACACGCCCCCGGGCAGAGACAGTACCGCCTCCACGCGGTTGTTCTGCATCAGGATGCGGCGCAGCTCCTTGTGGGCGCCAGTGGAGCCAAACAGCACGCCCTCAGGCACGACCACACCGCAGCGCCCGCCCAGCCTCAGGCTGTCGATCATGTACTTCACGAACAGCAACTCGGTCGCGGTGCTGGTTCCGATCTTGACGTCATCAACGATGCGGTCGCGGTCAAGCCGGCCCGAGAATGGCGGGTTGGCCAAGATCACGTCGTAGCCGTTGAGCGGCAGCCTGCGCTCGGCCTTCGCCTGCCGGTCGAAGCTCGTGGTCAGCACGTTGCGCTTCAGGATGCGCACGTCCGGCAGGCCGCGGAGCGCGAGGTTCATGCTGGCGAGGCTGACCATCTTGGGATCGACGTCGTTGCCATAGAACGTCCCGGTCTGGAGCCGGCGCCATTGCGCGGCGGACAGACGGTCGCCGAGGCCACGCTCGAAGGTCTTGCCTTCCAGCTCGGCCACCTCGCGCCCATTGTTAGAGGAATTGGCGAGCCGGATGTGCTCGTAAGCGGCGACCAGGAAGCCCGCCGTGCCGGCAGCCGGATCATAGACCGTCTCGCCGATCTTCGGATCGACCAAGTCGACGATGGCCCGGATGATGTGGCGCGGCGTGCGGAACTGGCCGAGTTCACCCGCCTGCTTGATTTGGCGCAGAACGTGTTCGAAGAGGTCGCCCTTGGTATCTGGATCAGCCCCCTCCAGACGCAGCTCGTTCACCAGCGTCACGATTTGGGTGAGCACGGTCGGCTCGTCCACTGAGAGCCGGGCCTGCGCCATGAAGCTCATGCCATAAGCGTCGCCGACACCGGCGAAGAATGGAAACACTTCGTCGCGAACAAAGATGACGAGCCCCTCGCCTGATAGAGCGTTAGCCCAAGAGGACCAGCGCATCCGCTCGCGCGGGATCGTCTCTACGCCCTTACTTGGGGCATTTAGCGAATTGCGCAGCGTCCAATCGCCCGTGAACAGCGAGGCGTAGTCTCGGCCGGTCGCCCTGGCTTGGCGAACATTAGCTGCGTCGATCCCCTCGATCATGTAGAAGAAGAACAGGAAGCTCAGCTGCTCCGCGTTTGACAGTGGGTCGGGGTAGCCGCCACCGTACAGGTAGTCGCGGATCTGATCGACCTTGCGACGCATCTCGGGGGTGAAGGGCATGTTGGGCTCGGGTCAGTGGGATCGTGGCGGGCGTGGCGCGTCGGAGACTGGTGCCGGCTCGGGCGCGCGATCGCCGAACACGGCCTCGTTCAGGCTCGTCAGGACAGCTTCGAGTTCGGCCTCTCCGCCGAACACGGCTCGCGCTCGTTGGAAGCCACCGTTCATGGAAAGCGGCGGGGCGTCGAAGCGCCCGCTGTTGAAGGAAGCAAGCTCGGCTGCATTGGCCTTGATCTGTTCCTTGACGATATGAAGGAGCCGCAACTGGTCGACATTGAACGTTTGGCTGTCGAGCCACGTCTCCAGCGCCGCGCCAAGCGCCTCGGCCCGCGCTTCGTCAGCGTCCAGGAAGGCGTGACCGGTCTCGTCCACCGTCACCCATTCCCGCGTCGCCGGGTCGATCGCGTCATGCACGTCGAGGGTTAGCATTTGTCGTGGGGAGCCTTTAGGCTTTTCTGCTGGCCGCACGATCACGGCCCCCCCCTCACCCGGATCCTCATCGTCGCCATGCCGCAAGGTGACGCCTGTGAAGTCCCAAATCGTGAAGCGGTCTTTGCCCGGCGCCTGACGTGTCCCGCGGCCCCGCATCTGCTGGTACAGGATCGAGCTGTGGGTGAAGCGCGCCATTACGATGTTGCGCACCTCCGGGCAATCGAAGCCCGTGTCGAGCATGTTCACGCTGACCAGGATCTGCGGAAACGGCTCCTTCTTGAACCGTTTGATCTTTGCTGCACCGTCCACGGTATCGTCCGGACCAAGCCCTGAGACTACGAAGTCGGCGTAGCGGGTCGAAGCGTTAGGCTTCCTGTCGGCAAACGCTTCGTCGAACATGCGGGCGAGCGTCTCCGCGTGGCGTTTGGTGACAGCGAACACGATCGTCTTGCCCCAGTCCGGAGCGCGCCGAACGCCGTTCGGTAGAACGTAACCCTCCTCCAGCACCTGCCGGAACTCGCGCACCATAGCTCGATTGCGTTCGGGTATCGTGAACTTCCGTTCGAGCGCGGCTGGGTCAACTGTGAGCGGATCACCCTCGGCGAAGAGGCGCTCCAGTTCGGTTCGGGTCGCCGCGTCGAGCGCATCCCAATCGATCTCCGATCGCGCAACAGGGAAGCCCTCGGTCGCCGCCGTTCTGGCCGTCATGGCGCGATAAATCTCATAGGGCACGAGGTGACCATCGGCGATCGCCTCACGCATCCCGTAGCTGTAGGTCGGCCGATTGACCTCGAAGAAGCGGAGGGTATCCCGGACGGCGGCACGGTCCTCCACGTCAGCGTCGGGATCGTCCCGCATTACGCAAGGCGTCGCCGTGAGGCCGATTTTGACTCCGTCGAAATGGTCGAGCGCCCCCCGCCACTGCCCGTATATGCTGCGGTGGCACTCATCGACGATGACGAGATCGAAATAGCCGGACGAGTATTTCTCGTACTCGTTGACCAGCGTCTGAAGCGTCACGATCGTGACGCGCTTCTCGTCCTGAAAGCGCCTCCCCGAGCGGGGCACGCGGTAACACGGCAGATGCGGCAGGTGTTCGGCAAAGGCATCCTCGGCCTGGATTGCGAGCGTGTTTCGATCGACGACGAACAGTGCCCGCGTGACCCAACTTGCCTCGAACAGGCGTTTCAGCAACGCCGCGGCGGTGCGGGTCTTACCGGTTCCGGTCGCCATCTCGACCAGCATCTTGCGCCGACCGGCGACGATCTCGCGGCACAGGACGTCGATGCAGGCAGTTTGATGTATCCGCCCATCCGCACCAGCGATGCGCGTGTCGATTGGGATGTCGAGAGGGTTTCTGCGGACGTCGCGCGCTGCCTTCCTGCGCGCTAGGTCGTCGGGACCAAACACCGTCTCGACTCGGCGGAAATGGGCATCCTGCCCCTTGTCGCGAAACCAAACCTCCTCGCCGTTCGACAGGAAGATGAACGGCACGTCGAGCCCATCGGCATATCGCAGGCCCTGCGCCTCGCCCGCGGTCAGATCGACGCTCGTGCTCTTAGCCTCCAGCACCGCCAGCGCGCGGCCCTGCCGGTCGAAAAGCACATAATCTGCCTTGCCACCGTCATCGAGTGGATACTCGAACCGAATGCTTCGGCCGTCGGTCAGGCGCCAATCAGCATCCCGCAGGAGCTGATCGATCTTAACTCGGGCAAAGGCTTCATTCGCCATCGTGGGACCCTAGCCGCACCGGCATCAGGGTGCACAGGTGTGTAGAGAGCATATCGCAGCAGTTTCGAGCAAAGCGAAGCGTTATGAAGCGTCCGCTATTCCGTCCGCTGATTGTAAGCGTATGGCGACTGCTCATGCCAATGAACTGCAAACGACCGGAGCATAGCCACTCGTGTCAGAGCGCTAAAGCAAGTTGACACGACACTCGGCCCCTGTCAGGTTCGTCTGCAAGTTGACAAGCTGACAGAGGCGGCTCGATATGGCGGTGTACGGCTACGCGCGCGTTTCGACCGCCCGCCAAGCGAACGAGGGTGAGAGCCTCGACGTCCAGCGCCGCATGATCGAGGGCTATGCCCTGATGCACGGCCTGCAGCTGGATGACGTCCTAGTCGAAGAGGGCGTGTCCGGATCCATCCCGCTCAACGAGCGCCCGGCCGGTGCCGCCATGCTGGCCAAGCTGAGGGCCGGGGACATCGTGATCGCCGCGAAGCTGGATCGCTGCTTTCGGTCGGCTCTGGATGCCCTCAACGTTGTCGAGCGGCTCAAGGCGCGTGGCGTTAAACTCCATCTGCTTGACCTCGGCGGTGACATCGCCGGCAACGGCCTGAGCAAGCTGTTCCTGACGATTGCAGCCGCTTTCGCCGAGGCGGAGCGCGACCGCATCCGGGAGCGGATCTCGAACGTGAAGGCCGATCAGAAGGCCCGTGGCCGCTACCTCGGCGGCAAGGTCCCCTTCGGATATCGGGTCGGCACCGATGGCGCTCTGGACAAGCATGAGGCCGAGCAGGAGGCCATTCGCGAGATGGTAGCGCTGCGGAGTGCCGGCATGGCGTTACGTCCGATTGCCGCCGCGATCAGCGGAAAGGGGCTCAGGGTTAGCCATGAGACAGTCAAGCAGGTCATCGTTCAGAGCGGGTGCAACCGCTGAACGGGCCAACCGGCGCTCATCAATTAGGGCTTGATCTGTCGCACAAGATCGATGGCACGCGTGAGCTTCTTCCCGCGGAGAGAGGCCCACTCCCTCCCAAGAGAGGTGTTTGCCCCACGACCACGCACCAACTCGGCCGCAAGGCGATCCTGCATCGCCTCGTCGAACAGCTCACTGCCCGTAAGATCCAGCCGCTTCTTCAAGCGGCGCAATGTGGCCCTCACGATCTGGTATTTCCCGATTGCCGAGGAACCAATACCGTTCCCGTACCGGGCGCGGTTCATGGGATTTGCAAGCATGTAGGTCTGCAACTCGTCGATCTGGTCGATGGTGAGCTTCGTCAGCTCCTGTTCCTTGCCATCCGGAAGCCAGCGTCCGTAATCGAGCGAGACAGCGTAAGCGCCATTAGGTGCACCGGCCGTGCCCTCGCACTCGGCGATATAATCGAGGACCGCCTTGTAGGGGTTGTTGGTGATGGCGGAGACCATCGAGATCCCGCTCTTAGCTGCCGGCGATGGTGTCACCGAGATTGAGCAGGCTGCGACGAACAGAACTGCGGTCAGCATAGCTGACAGAGTCCGGAAGCGGAGATCGTGCAGCATCATCATGTCTTCCTCCCGGATCAGGTCCTCGCCCCGCAAGGCCAATCCGCTCAAGGAAGAGAATGCCTACAACTTTATTCATGGGTAAGGATTAATATGCTGTACTGTATTCCGGAAACGAGGTCCGCTTGTATTCCGGAAGTGAATGACAAAACAAAATCCGGATTAAGATGGAATTTTTGTTTCCGGAAGTGAGGCGATTTTATTCTTCCGGTCTGGATCGTGCACCGGCAACCGCATGCTCAGGTGGCAGTAGGCGTGGTTCTGATGGTGGTGAGCGAGCCCGCCCGAGTTCATCGAGGCGCAAAGGATCCCGTTCGAGCGGCTCACCGGCTACAGAAACAAGGTCGGCCAGCAATGGGGCATCCCGATCTGGGGGTTCGCAGCGAAGGGCGTCTAATCCTTCAGCCGGCGCGTAGCCCAGCGCACGCTCTGTACGGATACACGGTCGCCACCGTGCAAGCTGCTGTCGTTGCGGGATGGGCATGAGCGCTCTACCGAAATGTCAGGCGACGCTCGGCTTTGAACGGCTGGACAGAGGCTATGTGCGCCGCGACAGCCGCGGCACAGGTAGCCATCACCGGCGCGACCATGGCACTTATCGGCAGCTGGATACCGGGTGGGACAGCGAGCGTCCTGATCGGGTAGGCTTCAGATCGGTGTCTCAGAAACTGCGGGTGTTACAGCGCCGCCTT
The DNA here is from genome assembly GCF_022829485.1 of Methylobacterium sp. J-059. Taxonomy (NCBI): domain Bacteria; kingdom Pseudomonadati; phylum Pseudomonadota; class Alphaproteobacteria; order Hyphomicrobiales; family Methylobacteriaceae; genus Methylobacterium; species Methylobacterium sp. J-059. The sequence continues at coordinate 4,822 of NZ_JAKSYA010000175.1, read as the reverse complement.
GCAGGGTGAGGGCAGGTGGATGATAGCCAAGGCTGCTTTGGCCGTAACCCTCTTAGTGATCTCGACAGCCGTATGCGCGAAGGAGATCATCCGCTGTACGGCTAAAGGGCAGCCGGATGTGACAATGACGCTCAATGCAGAGCGGAAATTCGATTATGTACTTAGCTGTATCTCCGGCAGGTTCATTGCAGACATGACACCTTGTGCTCCTAACGGCGGCTTTGGGTTGTCATCTCCGACCGGCACAGCATCCCTCGCCCGAGTTGTCGAACGCTGGCAAGATTATGGCGACCACATGGGCGGTATCACCGGATATACATCTAACGCTACCCAAGTCCATTTCGATGGCGGGTTCTTCAGTCCAAGAACCAACAATACACCAATTCACTGGAGTGAACAATGGTCTTTTACAGCAAATCGCCTTACTGGCAAGGCAATGTTAATCCAAGAGAACAAACCGGACGTAGAATATATCTGTACGAAAGCTTATCCACGCTTCTGACAACCGAAACAAGCATGTAATGAGCAAGGGTGACTTCACCCTTGCTCACAGTTTGACCAGTATTTATAGAGCTACCAAAGCTGACATATATAAATTTTACATCTACGCAAGCAGTAGATCCTCTGTTGCAGCTTTCTGATTAGGCTTATTAAATACAATTTTACTGTGCAAGTCTGCACTACATACTTCTAGGATATCTTCAGTGCTCATAGATACTCTTACATTTCCGTAAATATTCATATCTCCTGTAAATGCGTATCTATCTTTGATTGCACCTGTGTTATTTGAATTATGCATAGTCCGATCATATTCCATTATACTTTCTAATTTAGTGTCATCGTATCTAGATACAGCGACGCTCCCTGCACGCGAACTACCGCACATCACGACTGAGAAAAGTACAACAGACGTAGCTATGACTCTTAGCGGAACTGTATTAGTGACCTTGACTTTCTGGGTGCCCATGTCTGATCTCCATCTAAGCTCTGATCTAAGCGACTGACCGGCACAAGCACCGGTCAGGCTGTGTTTTCAGCTAGGCCGCGCGGTTATCCTCCTGCTCAGACAACCAAGCCTCGAAGTCAGCAAAATCACCGTCCCAGCTCTTCAGCTTCTTGGCCTCTTCGAGCGTCATACCCGCCTTCTGCAGGCGTTCCCAGAAATCGGGGTAGTGATGCCGCATCAGCAAGCGGGAGGCGGTTGACAGCGCGTTCCAGGGCGCCTTCCAGAGCTTGGGCGCCATATCGTTGTACGCGCGAATGAGTTCGAAGAAGGCCGTCTTCTCGACAACCTTGCGTATCTCGTCATCCGACGAGCCGGGGGTACGCTCAATGCGTTCGATGGTCGAGCTGATCCGCGCGATGATCAGCTTGGGCCGCAAGAGCGAAGCGATGGGGTCACCCGGCGACCGCTGATCCTGGTACACCATCAGCTTATCAATCAGTTCGATCTGCCGGCTCAGAGCTTGGATCGGGTCGATGGACGAGTGCCGTGCACGGCCGATCCGGCCGTACACCACAGAGATCTGGAACGTCTCGCCAAATTTGTCCTTCTTGACATCGTTCTGGATCTCGCCGGCGTCCTGCCAAGATGTAGTCGAAGCGGGGTCGAACTCCATCAAATCGGCATAACGACTGTCCAGGATAACCCCGAACATCTCGCTGAGCTTGACGGGATCTTTCTCGGCCCGGATCCGGGCGACGGCACGATCTGAAGCTTCCGACCAGCAGGGCCATAAGCGCTTGTGGAACTCGACCGAGCACGAGCGCTCCGCCGCCTCGCGCCGCCACTCGCTATTCATGATCCCGCGGCCAACCCGCTCGTTCACCCGAAGTGCGTCGGTGTACAGGCCGGTTTGGGTGTAGTGGCCGCCCCTTACGAGAGCGATCCCCTGCTCCGGCGTACTCAAAATGCCTTCCATTACCGATCTCCTGGCGAACGAGCCGGCTACCGCGCCATCAGATGAGCGTGGCGGTCTCTGCCATGAGAATTGCGACGCGTCGTATCCGGCGGCAAGACGGACAACAGGAGCAATCGGAGGCCCTCGCTTCCGGTGGCATCAAGCAGATGATCTGCTGCGGCTAACTCACGGCCCCGCAGTAATCTACGCACAGGGTGCCGTGCTGCGGGTGGACGCCGAACAGTTGCGGGGCCGTCCAGCCCAGCCGGTACGCCTCGGCGCCGAACTGGTCGAGGAAGGCGAGCGCGTTCTCGCGCATCGCCTTCCACTTCGCCGGCAGGAGATACCGGCATGGCGAAGCGTGCTCGGGCAGACGCTCGATCTGGTCGCGCCAGGAGGCGACGGCGGGCGGGATGTCGGACATGCCGCCGCGGTAGGGCCGAAGGATTGCTGAAACGGAAAGAGCCTGGCGGCGTTTCTCGGCGCCCGTGTTGCGTAGCTGGGGGATGATCGTGGGGAAGGCTGGCTCGTTCCTGCCGCCGAGACAGAAGTTGAAAGGCGAGCCGCTGAACCCCGAGGCTCGCGACCCTGGCGACCGGATGGACAGCCTGTTCCAGGCCGGCATGTTCGCGCTGATCGCGCTCGATCTCGTCATCTGGTTCGGGGCGGACCTCTGGCATCTGCTCCAGCCGCCCGCCTAGCCGGAACTGCGGCAAGGGGCCAAAGAAAGCCCGCCGCGGCGAGCCGGGCGGGCTGAAGGTTGTCTTCGCAAGGAACGTCTAGAGATGCGGACCGGCGCGCAAGAGTTCCCGAGCGGAGCGGCTTGACCGGCTTCTTTCGAGCGCGCGTCATACGCCGAGCCGCGCCGGTGGGTTGGAACTCCTGGGGTGCGGTCAGGCCGCCCGGGTTGGACCCCGGCCGTCAAGGGATCGAGGGTGCCGCCTTCGCTGCACCTCATCCAGGCCGGGCGGCCGCCTTACGGCCGCTGGCACCCAGTCTTGCTGCAGATGTAGATCCCTGTCTCGCCGTACATGGTGCATGGTTTCTCGGGCAGGTTCCGGAGGGCATCCTCTCGGTTCCACAGCCACGTAGCGAGGAAGCGCTGCGAGCAGTCAGGCGGCCGCTTGGCAGGCTAAGCCAGGGCTGAGGTCGCCATCAGCACCGCGGCGACCAGCAGCGGGATCTTACGCATCAAGCTCGTCCTTGGTTTTCGTGCAGCACGTCAACCTGTCAACACGTCAGTGCGGTGAGGTGTCACCGCGTCTTCGCGATGCGCCCTTTCCCCTTCTTGGCGAGAAGGTCGTTGATCGCTTCCATCATCACATCCTGAGTGGTCATGTCCGCGTCGAGGCCGACCAGCTTAATCATCCGGTAGACCTCGGGCTCGACCCACACGGTGATGCCGCGCGCCCCCTGTCGCGTGGTCGGGCGCTTGGTCTGAGCCGGCTCGGCGGCTGCCTTTGCAGCTCGCTGACGTGCCGGCGGCGGCGGGGCGGCTTCGACGGCTTCGACGGCTTCGGGAAGCTCATCCTTGCGGCCGGTCGATACGCTGTCGGTCACGGCAGCCCGGAGACTGAAGCGGGGTGCGGCGTTCATTATGCGGCCTCGATGCTGGCGGTTCGCGGAAGCGGGAGGCTCATCAGGTCGGCCGTCCACCGGAACAGATCATTTATCTCGGCAGCCGCCTTGCCCCCTGGTTCAATCTCCTGAGCCGTCCTGCCGGGAATGAAGCCACGCGAGTAGGAGACCCGCTGATAAACCGCGCCCGGGTAGAGGGGGATACCGCGTTCCCGCAGCCCGGCGCGCGCCTCGTCCAAGTCGAACTCGGTCGAGGTGTTGCACGCGTTGAACACGACCCACGACGGTTTGCGCGCGATGGTCGTGAGGTCGTGGGTCTGTCCAATGGCGTCGATATCGAGGATCGAGGCGCGGCACGGGATCAGGATGAGGTCGGCAGCCTTGCAGGCCACGAGCGCAGGTCGGTCGGCGTGCGGGGCGCTATCGATGATGAGCAGGTCGAGGCCGCCGGCTGCGGCCTGCGCCTTCACGTGGTCGAGTTGCTCGGCGGAGGTCACGACCGCCTCGGGATGATCCTTGCGGCGCTCGGACCATTTCCAGGCCGAAGATTGCGGGTCGAGGTCGGCGATAGCGACCTGAAGGCCGGCGCGATGAGCGGCGACTGCGAGGTGCAGGGCAAGCGTCGTCTTGCCGGCGCCTCCCTTCTGCGAAACGAGAGCGAGCGTGTGCATCGCGTTGACCTCCTGACAGGGTGACGAGCAGACAGCCTGCCACATCATCACGTCCACAGGTTTACGCTTCATCAACGTGACGGAGTGACGATGCAACCCGTCAGGCCGTTTCCGCGTCACAGTGTTGACACGTCATCACGTCAGCTCGACAACGTGTCGTGCTGCTGACCTGTCAGGAATGGGGAAGGCGGGACTGCAACGTTGACTTAGCCGTGCCGCCCAGCCGACATGGGCGGTCACGGCCATGCTCGCTAAGGCGAGTCGTGAGCCGACCATTCAGGAGAGCAACCGCCGCGAGCTAGACCCTGAAAAGCCAACACCCCCGTCCCGGCAAGGACGAGGGTGCTGAAAACCTGGGGCCTTGTGGGGCCGCGATGCAGCTCCCCACAAGCCATGATCTCCCCTTGGGAGTCAAGCGAAAGCACCGCTTTTCGCACAGGGATCGGCTTGCCTGGACCCTGGATCGCGGCCCTATAGGGACCGTGAACGATGCCTATTGAGACAACGGCTGCGCCGCAGGTGCGGCCCAGAGGAGGCTACCGCCTACCCCGGACTATCGGCGCGCGCCTGTCAGCCGCCGTCGACGGGCTGAGGAACGCCGACGCCACGATGCGGCTGGCGCAGTTCCTCGCCCGCTTCCACACCGCCCCCGGGCGGCTCGGCCGCGCCTTC
>NZ_JAKSYA010000169.1:0-18500 GCF_022829485.1 Methylobacterium sp. J-059 | reverse complement strand
CGGCGAGGCACCCGAACATCAGGCACAGGACCGACAGGCCGACGAGCCACTCGAAGTCGAGGCAGAGCACCTGCTCGAGGCCGCGGGGCTGGCCGGCGACGTCGTAGGCGCAGAACCACTTCACATGGGCGCTGGCCTCGCTGCTGGCGAGCAGGGTCGCGGGAAGGGCTAGGGCGCCGGCAAGAAACGGAGAAGAGCAACGCCACTCAAAGGTCCGCATCGAAGCCTCGTCACAACGGGTCAGAACAGTGCTTACCGATGCATTTAGAACTAAGCCGCCGGATTTTGCCAAGGGTTTGTTAACGTCCGTGTCGAAAAGGTTAACGCTGTGGGTGCCGGGTAGAATCGGCTGAAAGCGAATCCCGTCTAGGGCGCCGTGCCGGGCAACGCGCCATTCAGCATGGACGCGGATTCCCAGCTCTTCGGACCGCCGCGCAAGAGTTCGCTCAGTGTTGGCCGGCGATCCTGGCGCGGCCGGAACCCGACATCGCCGGCCGGACCAAGCGTGGGGGGATTGCGGATGATCGGCTTGGCAAGTCTCGCGAGCCTCGGTGCCGGGATCGGGCTGGCCGGCTTCGCGCCGCGTGCGGGCCTGCGCGCCGCCACCTTCGAATCCTGCGGCGGCGTGCTTCTGGTGACCGGCCTCGCCCTGCTCGGCGCTGGGCTGCCGCTGTTCCGCTAGGGCATTCCCCAGCGAGGTGGATCGAGGGGCGCGCGACGATGCTGCCGGCGACGCCGCCGCGGACGCATCGGGGGCCGCGCCCGCCGTCCGGCCCGGTTACGGCTTCGGCGCGTCGCCGGTCAGGTCCGCGAGGGCGCGGTCGTTCCCGGCCGGCGCGGTGAGCGTCTGCAGGAAGGCCAGCAGGTCGGCCTTCTCCGCGCTCGTGAGGTTCAGCGGGCGGATCTCCGGCGAGCGGCTCGGGCGTGCGATGCCGCCGCGGTCGTAGAGATCGATCACCGCCTCCAGCGTCGCGATCGATCCGTCATGCATGTAGGCGCCGCGGCCGGCGACCTCGCGCAGGCCGGGGGTCTTGAAGGCGTAGCGCAGGGCCTCCGAGCTCGGCACGAAGCGCCCGCGTCCGAGATCCGCGCCGGTCGCCGTGCCGATGTCGTGGAACGAGCCGTCGGTGAAGGCCCAGCCGCCATGGCAGGCGGCGCAGTTCGCGCGGCCGTTGAACAGGTCGAAGCCGCGCTTGGCGGCGACCGGGATCGCCGTCTCGTCGCCCGCGATCCAGCGGTCGAACGGGCTCACGCCGGACACGATCAGGCGCTGGAAGGTGGCGAGCGCCGCCTCGATCCGGTCCTTGGTGACGCCGGGATCGGCGAAGGCCTCGGCGAAGGCGGCGGCATAGGCGGCATCCGCCGACAGGCGCGCCACCGCGTCGTCGGCGGGCAGGCCCATGTTGCCGGGCGCGCTGATCGGGACGAAGGCGACGCTCTCGAGGTCGCGGAACTTGCCGTCCCAGCCGAGGCGGCCCTCCTGCCAAGCGATGTTGAGCAGGCTCGGCGTCCGCAGGTCCATGTCGGAATCGTTGCGGGCCGGCGCGCGCTTGCGCCCGTCCGCCCAGGCGAGGTCGGGCAGGTGGCAGGTCACGCAGGCCCGGTCGCGGTCGGCCGACAGGATCGGATCGAAGAACAGCTTCCGGCCGAGTTCCGCCTTGGCCTGGGCGTAGGGATTGGTCTCCGGGAACGGGATCGCGGAAGGCGGGGCATAGGCCTCGCGCCAGGCGGCCCGCTGCGCCGCCGGTCCGCTCGCGGCCGGACCGCAAACCGCACCGAGCATCACAATTGCGGCGATACCGCCGCCGAGCTTCCATCGCATCGCAGAGCTCCCAAGGGGAGGGTCTACGATGCGATGTCTTGCAGATCCGTAAAGCCTTCGTTTCGATTATGGTCCTGCCCGAGAATTATATTCCCGAAACCTCAACGATAACTTGAACCTCAGCGAACATGCCGCGACGTCATGCCCCCGCCCCGATCCGGGGCGGCGATCAGCGGGCGTCGAGGGCGGCGCGGGTGCGGGCGTCGGTGCCGACGTCGCCGGCGTCGTCCATGCCGAGGCTCTCGATCAGCCGCCCGCGCGCGCGGCTGACCCGGCTCTTGATCGTGCCGACGGCGACCCCGCAGATCTCGGCCGCCTCCTCGTAGGTGAAGCTCTGCGCGCCGACGAGGACCAGCGCCTCGCGCTGGGCCAGCGGCAGCAGGTTCAGCGCGCTCTGGAACGCGCGCATCTCCACGCGGACCTCCTGCTCGGGCAGGCTGGTCAGCCGCCCGGCATGGCCGCCGTCGGCATCCTCGATCTCGCGCTTGCGCTTGCGCTGCTCGGAATAGAACAGGTTGCGCAGGATCGTGAACAGCCACGCCGTGAGGTTGGTGCCGCGGCGGAAGCTCTCGGCCTTGGTCCAGGCCCGCATCAGCGTGTCCTGCACGAGGTCGTCGGTGCGGTCGAAATCGTAGGTCAGCGAGAAGGCGAAGGCGCGCAGCGCCGGGATCGCGCCGAGCAGGAGGTCGCGCATCTCGGCGTCGGCGCCGGCGGGCGTTCCGACGGGGGCACAGGCCTGGATCATCGCGCGGACTCCTTTTCCGACCGGGCGGCGAATTCCGCGACGAGCGCCTCGAACCGCTCGAGGATCGGCTGGGCGAGCAGGCCCGCGTAGAGCACCCGCAGGCTGCGCCCGATCCGGCGCCGCGTCTCCGGATCGAGCCGCCGGTCGCCGCCGCGCGGCCGCCGCTCGGGCGTCGGCACGGCATCGCCGGCCACGGGCCCGATCGCGTCGTCGGCACCGCGTTCGTCGGAGATGTCGTGCATCGTCGGCCGTCCTGGCAAAGCGGGGCGACGCCTCGCGACCTGACCGCCTGCGAACGACCGGGCGCGGCCCTCAGGCCTCCGGTGCGTCGCGGACGCCAGGTCCGTCGCCGTGGCTACGGGTGCTAGGGCCGGGCGGTTTAATCAAGTCTGAAAAAGACATTCACCTAGAATTCATCACCATAGGCCGCGACATCATCTTATGGTCAAGCTGGCGATTTTGTCAATTTGTATGTTTTTCGCAACCTTGATACATCTGGTTACATTCCAATGTTCGAAACCTGACGGTCTGGACTTCGGGCGGCGGCAGCCGGCGGCGCGCCGCGGCGTCCCGGCCGAGGGCGCGGATGCATCGTCGAAGCTCAGCGCGGCCCCTCTCCCGCTGGGGAGAGGGGACCGCGTCCTCTTCGGCTCGCGAGAACGATGGGCGCCGTCCGTCAGAGCGAAATCGGAACGCTGACGGAGCCGTAGGCGGTGACGACGAGGCCGCAGACGAAGGCGCCGATCATCGCGTCGTCGAACAGCGTCATGGTCTCGATCCCGGTCCGCGTCCCGCTCAGCAACGGCTGCCGCCTCTGGTCTGGCCGTACTGCCTCACCGGCCGGGTCTGCCGGTTGGCGTCGCCCTCGCTCGCCGAGCTCGGCACGCACCCGCCGGTGCGCGGCGTGCCGTCGACGCCGATCCCGACCGAACCCGTGGTCAGGTCGTCAGAGGGGGACGGCGGCGCGAAGCGGTCGACGGGGGCCTCGTAGCTGAACGCGCGCGCGGACGAGACGGGGGCGGAAACGCCGATGACGAGAGCGGCCGCGACGGCAACGAAACGCAACGTCATGACGATAGAAGACGCCTTCCAGCAATACAGGCCGCCGGTTCGGCACGGTCTGATCTTGCGTGAAGCTCATATGGATCGCCCCTGACCCTCACGACGTGATGGGCCCCACGCGGCACGGCGGATGAAACGCTGGGCCGGATCGGGACGATCGCGTCACGACGATCCGGCGGGTGGCTTCGGGAGGGCGGATCCGGGCTTCGCGGGCTTGCCGGATCCGGCCTCCCTTCGATCGCGCGAGAACCGTGTCAGGGCTTGAAGTAGGGCCGTGCGACGACCGGCGACGCATCGCCGGGCCGGACGCGCGCGGCGTGCACGACGCGGCGGGCGCTCCGGGCGGGCCGCACCGTGCGCGGTGCCGCGAACCGCTCGTCGCGCATCTCGCCGAGGTAGTCCGAGCCGCCCGCCCCGAAGACGCCGCCCTGCACCACGCCGGCCGAGGGCGGGCGGCCCATGAAGAATTCCTCGGCCCCGCCGGCGAGCGCCGGCGCTGCGGCGAGGAGAAGGGCGACGGCGGGGAGGAAGGAGCGCATGCGCGCAGCTTAGGGCCGCGCGCCTCCACGCCGCGTTAACGATGTCGCGAGAGTGGACGGACCGGCATCGCGCGGGGCGGCGGCGATCACGCGGCGGGGCTTAGGTCGCAGATGCGGACCTGCGCGCGCTCGGCCCCGCGCCAGCGGTCGCAGGCGAGCGTGCCGGCGACGTGGAACTCCGAGCCGATGCCCGCCAGGATCGCCTGCCCGAGCGGCGATTGCGCGCTGCGGAAGCTGATCGCGCCGACCGCCTGCCCGTCGCGGCTGCGCAGGCGCGCACGGACATGGCCGTGGCCGACGAGGCCGGCATCGACGATGCGGTGGCGCGGCAGGGCGAAGACCGGCTCCGGCGCCCCCTGCCCGAACGGGCCGGCGCGCTGGATCAGGCGGACGGTCTCGGCCGTGGCGCCGCCGGCGCTGACCGTGCCGTCGACGAGCAGTGCCTCGACCGCGCGCGCCTGCGCCACCGCGTCCGCCAGGTCCGCGGCGAGGAAGGCGGCAAAGCGCGTCAGGTCGGGGCCGGCGAGGGTCACGCCCGCGGCCATGGCGTGGCCGCCGCCCTTCGTCGCGAGACCCGCCGCGACGGCGGCGCGGACGGCGTGGCCGAGGTCGGCGCCGGCGATCGAGCGCCCCGAGCCGGTGGCCGTCCCGTCCGGCCGCAGGGCGAAGGCGAAGGCCGGTCGGCCGAAGCGCTCCTTGAGCCGCGCCGCGATCAGCCCGACGATGCCCGGATGCCATTCGGCGCTGCCCGCGACCAGCACCGGGCGATCGGGGTCGCGGCCGAGGGCGTGGTCCATCTCGGCCTCGGCCTCCGCCACGGCCTGCGCCTCGATCGCCTGGCGCTCGCGATTCAGGCGGTCGAGCTCGACCGCGATGCGGGCGGCCTCGGCGGGGTCGTCGGTGGTGAGCAGGCGCGCGCCCAGACCCGCGTCGCCGATGCGCCCGCCGGCGTTGATGCGGGGGCCGAGCAGATAGCCGAGGTGCCACGCCTCCGGCGGCCCGTCGAGGGCGGCGGCATCGAGGAGCGCCGCGAGGCCGTGGCGGCCGCGGGCGCGCATCACGGTCAGCCCCTGGACCACGAAGGCGCGGTTGAGGCCGGTCAGCGGCACCACGTCGGCGACGGTGGCCAGCGCCACCAGGTCGAGGGCGTCGGTCAGCGACGGCTCGGGGCGCGCGGCGAAGGCCCCCTCCGCCCGCAGCGTCCGGGCCAGGGCCACCAGCGTCAGGAACACGACGCCCGCGGCGCAGAGATGGCCGAGGCCCGACAGGTCGTCGAGGCGGTTCGGGTTCACCAGCGCGCGCACCGGCGGCAGCAGCTCGGGGGCGCCGTGGTGGTCGAGGACGAGCACGTCAAGGCCGATCCGCGCCGCCTCCGCCAGGGGCCCGTGCCCGCTGGTGCCGCAATCGACGCAGACCAGCAGGGTCGCCCCCTCCCCCGCCAGCGCGGCGACCGCGGCGGTGTTCGGGCCGTAGCCCTCGGTGATCCGGTCGGGGATGTGGATGCGGGTCGGCACGCCGAGCGCGCGCAGGTATCCGGCCAGCAGGGCCGCGCTCGCGGCGCCGTCGACGTCGTAATCGCCGAACACCGCGACGCTCTCGCCCTGCCGCACCGCCCGCGCGAGGCGATCGGCGGCGGCTTCCATGTCGACGAGGCAGGCGGGGTCGGGCATCAGGTCGCGCAGGCGCGGGCGCAGGTAGGCCTCCGACCCGTCCGGCCGGACGCCGCGCCCGGCAAGCACGCGGGCCAGCAGCTCCGGCAGGCCATGGGCCTGGACCATGGTGGCGGCGTAGGCCTGCGCGGCCGGGTCGGCGCAGCGCTCCCGCCACGGCCGCCCGAGGATGGACCGGGTGACGCCGAGGAAGGCGCGGGACTCTGGAAGCAGGGCTGACACGGGGCGCACCATAGACCGCAACGGCGGCCAAATCCCGGTCCGCGTGCGGGCGTCGGCGCTACTCGTCGGCCTCCATCCCGGCCAGGGGCACGGCCAGCTCGCACAGCACGCCGTCGGGCGGGTAGGTCAGGCGGACCTCGCCGCCGATCGCCCCGGCGAGGCCGCGCTCGATCAGGCGGCTGCCGAACCCCATCCGGGTCGGGTGCGCGACCCGCGGCCCACCGCTCTCGGCCCAGCGCAGCCGGACCATCGGCTCGCGGCCCTCCGGGTCGATCGACCAGTCCACCACCACGAAGCCCGCGGGCGTCGAGAGGGCGCCGTACTTGGCGGCGTTCGTCGCCAGCTCGTGGATCATCAGCGACAGCGACAGGGCGGCCTTGGAGCCGACCTGAACGTGCGGCCCGAACAGCCGCAGGCGGCCCGCCTGGGCATCGTCGTGGATCGTCAGCGCGCCGTGGACGACCTTCTCCAGGCTGGCGCTCTCGCGGGTGCCGTCGAGCAGGATGTCGTGGGCCTTGCCGAGCGCGATCAGCCGGTTGGCGAGGGCGTCGCGGGCGGCTTCGAGGTCGGTGGCGTTGCGCATGGTCTGCATCGCGATGGCCTGCACCATCGCCAGCGTGTTCTTCATGCGGTGGCTGAGCTCGCGGTTGAGCACCGCCTGCTGCTCCTCGGCCCGCAGGCGGCCGATGCCGACCTGGACCCGGTCCGCGACGTTGCGGGCGAAGGCGATCTCCTCCGGCAGCCAGTCGCGCGGCGCGGCGGCGTGGACGAAGAACAGCCCCACCGTGCGCCCGCGCTCCCGCACCGGCACGTCGAGCATCGCGCCGATGGCGAGCGCCGCGAACGGAGTCGCGAACGCGGCGGTGCGCGGATCGTCCGCGACCGCGCGGACGACGAGGGCGTCGCCGCGCTCGATCGAGGCGCCCAGCCGGCCGAAATCGGCGAAGCGATGGGTCCCGGCGAGGCTGCCGGCGCCGGACGCGGTCCAGTCCTCGAGGACGGTGACCTGCGCCCCGCTGGCGTCGATCTCGCCGTAGCCGGCCCGGCTCGCATCGAGCGTCCGCCCGACGATCGCCGCCGCCTTGGCGGTCATCGCCGCCACCGAGGCCACGTCGCGCAGGTGGTCGCCGAGCTCGATCAGGGCCGCCCGGCGGATCGAGGCGGCGCGGGTCAGGCGCTCCTCCGCCCGCAGGCGGACCAGCTGGCGCCGCTCGCGCATCAGGATCATGATCTGCCGCGCGAGCCGCCGCAGCGCGTCCGCCTGCTCCTCGGTGAGGCCGTCGGGCCGGGGCACATTGTCGATCACGCAGAGGCTGCCCAGCGCCCTGCCGCTCGTCGTGCGCAGCGGCGCCCCGGCATAGAAGCGGATCCGCGGATCGCCGGTCACCAGCGGGTTGTCGCGGGTGCGCGAGTCCAGCGTCAGGTCGGGGATGACGAGGAGATCGGGCTCGCCGAGCGCGTACTTGCAGACCGACGCGTTCAGGTCGGTCTCGCAGCGCGGGAAGCCGACGCGGGCCTTGAACCACTGCCGGTCGGCGGCGACGAGGCTGACCAGGGCCACGGGGGCGAGGCAGATCGTGCGGGCGATCTGCACCGCGTCGTCGAAGGCTTCCTCGGGTGCCGTGTCGAGGACGGCGAACGCTTCCAACTCGGCCAGTCGATCGGGATCGGAAGTCTCGGGCGACATGCCAGCCCCGGGTTGGAGATCCATCGCGCCGGATCGGCGGTCGGCGTTGCGCGTTGTAGGGCCCCGCTCGACGTCTGTCATGCCTGGAGCATCGTCCGTGATCCAGGGATCACGGACGATGCTCCATCGCGCTGAGAGTGCGCGTTTTCTTCACGCGAGCCGGGATCCGCCTCGCTTGAGGACGCTCCGGCGCCATTCCCGCGGGCCGCCGCCGAGGACGCGAGGGCTGCGCGACGAAAAAAGGGCGGGCATCGCTGCCCGCCCTTCGACCCCGACCCCGGGGAGCCCGGATCAGAGGTTCTTGAGGATCTGGTCGACGACCTTCTTGGCGTCGCCGAACAGCATCATCGTGTTGTCGCGGAAGAACACCTCGTTCTCGACGCCGGCGTAGCCCGAGCCCATGCCGCGCTTGATGAACAGCACGGTCTTGGCCCGCTCCACGTCGAGGATCGGCATGCCGTAGATCGGCGAGGTCTTGTCGGTCTTGGCGGCCGGGTTGGTGACGTCGTTGGCGCCGATCACGAAGGCCACGTCGGCCTGCGGGAACTCGCCGTTGATGTCCTCCAGCTCGAACACCTCGTCGTAGGGGACGTTGGCTTCGGCGAGCAGCACGTTCATGTGGCCGGGCATGCGGCCGGCGACGGGATGGATGGCGTACTTCACGTCGACGCCCTCCTTCTTGAGCAGGTCGGCCATCTCGCGGAGCGAGTGCTGGGCCTGCGCCACCGCCATGCCGTAACCCGGCACGATGATGACCCGCTCGGCGTTCTTCATGATGTAGGCCGCGTCGTCCGACGAGCCCTGCTTGACCGGCCGGGTCTCGACCTCGCCGCCGCCGGCCGCAGCCGCGTCGCCGCCGAAGCCGCCGAGGATCACCGAGATGAACGAGCGGTTCATCGCGTGGCACATGATGTAGGACAGGATCGCGCCCGAGGAGCCGACCAGCGCGCCGGTGATGATCAGCGCGAGGTTGCCGAGCGTGAAGCCGATGCCGGCCGCGGCCCAGCCCGAGTACGAGTTCAGCATCGAGACGACGACGGGCATGTCGGCGCCGCCGATCGGGATGATGAGCAGGCCGCCGAGCGCGAACGACAGCAGCACGATCAGCCAGAACACGACCTTGCTCTCGCCGCCGATGAACACCGCGATCAGCACGACCAGCGCCACCGCGAGGCCGATGTTGATGAGGTGGCGGCTCGGCAGCATGATCGGCTTGCCGGACATGCGTCCGTCGAGCTTGGCGAAGGCGATGACCGAGCCGGTGAAGGTGATCGCGCCGATCGCCGCGCCGAGCGCCATCTCGAACAGCGACTCCTTGTGGATGTGGCCGTTCTCGAGGATGCCCACCGCCTGCGGCGCGTAGAGGGTCGCCGCCGCGCCCGCGACGGCGGCGAGGCCAACGAGCGAGTGGAAGGCCGCCACGAGCTGCGGCATCGCCGTCATCGGCACGCGCTTGGCGATGACCGCACCCGCGCCGCCGCCGATGGCGAGCCCGAGGAAGACGAGGAGCCAGGCGGCCGCGCCGGCCGGCGGATGGCCGACCAGGGTGGTGAGCACGGCGAGGGCCATGCCGATCATGCCGTAGAGGTTGCCCTGCCGCGACGTCGTCGGGTGCGAGAGCCCCCGCAGCGCCATGATGAACAGGACGCCCGAGACGATGTATAGAAGGGCGGAGACGTTCTGGGACATGTCTCAGGCCTTCTTCTTGTACATGGCGAGCATGCGCTGGGTCACCAGGAAGCCGCCGAAGATGTTCACGCTCGCCAGCACGATGCCGATGAACCCGAAAGCGCGGGCCCAGCCGGTGCCCTTCTCGATCAGGGGCACGCCGGCGGCCAGGATCGCGCCGACGATGATCACCGACGAGATCGCGTTGGTGACCGACATCAGCGGCGTGTGCAGCGCCGGGGTCACCGACCACACCACGTAGTAGCCGACGAAGATCGCGAGCACGAAGATCGCGAGCTGGAACACGGTGGCGTCGACCGCGCCGTGGGTCACGGCGCTGAGACCGTGGCCGACGCCGTCGGCGATGGCCTGGGCCTGGTCGGCGGCGTTGCGCGCGGCGGCGGCGGCCGAGCGCGCGGTGTCGGCGAGGACGCGGGTCTGGTCGACCGCCTGATCGGGGGGGATGTTGGCCATCGTTATGCTCCTCGCGACCGGCCTACGCCGCGCCCGTTGCCTGTGTGCTGGGTGACTGCGACACCCCGGTCTTCGACAGCCCGACCGAGGCCTGCTCGGATTGCGGCGCGTCCTGCGGGCGGTCGGCGACCGCCGCGTCGGCCTTCGGCTGGAAGGACGGGTGCACGACGGCGCCGTCGTGGGTCAGGTTCGTGGCCTTGACGAGCTCGTCGTCCCACTTGATCGCCAGAGCCTTCGACTCCTTGTCGACCAGGGTCTCGACGAAGGCGTAGAGGTTGCGCGCGTAGAGCGCCGAGGCGCTCGCCGCGAGGCGGCCGGCGACGTTGAGGTGGCCGACGATCTTCACGCCGCGATCGTTCACCACGACCTCGCCGGGCTTGGCGCCCTCGACGTTGCCGCCGCGCTCGACCGCGAGGTCGACCAGCACCGAGCCAGGCTTCATCGAGGCGACCATCGCCGCCGAGACGAGCTTCGGCGCCGGGCGCCCGGGGATCAGCGCCGTGGTGATGACGATGTCCTGCTTGGCGATGTGGGTCGCGACCAGCTCGGCCTGCTTCTTCTGGTACTCGGCCGACATCTCCTTGGCGTAGCCGCCCTTGGTCTCGGCCTGCTTGAACTCGTCGTCCTCGACGGCGACGAACTTCGCACCGAGCGACTCGACCTGCTCCTTGGTGGCGGGGCGCACGTCGGTGGCGGTGACGACCGCGCCCATGCGGCGCGCCGTGGCGATCGCCTGGAGCCCGGCGACGCCGACGCCCATCACGAACACGCGGGCGGCGGGCACGGTGCCGGCCGCCGTCATCATCATCGGCATGGCGCGGCCGTACTCGGAGGCACCGTCGACCACCGAACGGTAGCCAGCGAGGTTGGCCTGGCTCGAGAGCACGTCCATCACCTGCGCACGGGTGATGCGCGGCATCAGCTCCATGGCGAAGCCGTCGACGCCGGCCTCGGCCATCGCCTGCAGCTCGGCCTCGCGGCCGTAGGGGTCCATGATCGCGACGACCACGGCGCCCCGCTTCAGGAGCTTCAGCTCGTCGGCGGCGGGGCGGCGGACCTTGAGGATCAGGTCGGCGTCGCGGGCGGCCTCCTCGGCCGAGGCCGCGACCGAGGCGCCGACGGCCTCGTACTCGGAATCCGGCATGCCGGCCTTCAGCCCGGCGCCCGACTGCACGGTCACGTCCGCGCCGAGCGCCAGGAACTTCTTGACCGTCTCGGGCACCGCCGCGACCCGCGGTTCCGCGGAATCGGTCTCCGACAGGACAGCGATGCGCATTCAGGATTTCCCCTCGATGGACCGCTCCCGAATGCGCGAAATGGAACGGCTTTTCGAGGCGGGTTGAACGGACGGACTGACGGAAGCGTTACGATTGTAATGGCAGGCCCGGGCGCGGGGCGCGGACCGTCCCGGCCTCATGGAGAGGACGAGCATTCAGGCGAAGGCGAGGTAGAGCGCCATCAGGATGGCCACGACGCAAGGCGCGCGCCAGCCGATGTTCGGCGCGAAGGCGCCGAGCGCGCCGGCCGCACTCGACAGGACGACGCCGAGGATCGCCGTGAGCCACGCCTCGCGGATGCCGCCGACCGCCAGCGCGAGCACCCAGCAGATCACCACCCCGGTGGCGATCTCGACGAAGCGGACGAATCCCCGATAGGTCTGCTCGTGCGTCTTCGCGTCCATCGCGGGGCTGTAGGCCACCCCGGAAACGCCCTTCGTATCGGCCATCGTGCGCTCGTCCTCGACGCTACCACTCTCGATGGGTGCGGGTTTAGCCCAAGCTTATTGCTGCCGCAATCGGCCGCAACCGGCATCGCACGGCTTCGCTTGGGCCTCAATTCACTTGCGCACAAAACACCCGCCGAACACGCGATCGTGAGCCGGCGAAGGCCGCCTCCGCGGCCCGCCGCCCCGGTCAGGCCGGCAGGGCCAGCCCCACCGCGCCGAGCGCCTCGGCCTGCCGCGCCGCGAGGGCGTCGAGGCTGAAGCGCTCGATCTCGGCCTCGAACAGGCGGTGGTAGTTCAGCTCGGACTTGAGGTGCAGGAACACCGCGCCCAGGCCGACGGCGGCCCGGTCCATGAACACGAATTCCTGCGGCACCGTCACCGGGCCCCGCGCCTTGAGGGCCTGGTGCACCTCGAAGGCCTGGCGCCGGCCGTACTCGCCCGGCTTCACCCCGTCGGCGACGGTGCGCGTGCGGTCCTCCAGCAGCGGCCCGTAGATGAACCGCGCCCAGATGTTGAGGATCTCGATCTTCTCCTTGTCGAGGTCCTTGAAGCCCCAGACCTCGTAGGCGTGGACGATCCGGGCCATGTCGTCGGTGAGGAGGCCGCGGTAGAGGTCGACCACGCCGCCGACGAAGCGCGGATGGAAGATCCGCACGCAGCCGTAATCGAGCAGGTTGATGCCCTGCGGCTCCCGGTCCCCCGCGCCGCCCTCCGAGAACACGGTGTAGTTGCCGAGATGCGGGTCGCCATGGATCACCGCGGCGCGGCTGAACGGGTGCCACCACGCCTTGAACATCGCCTGCGCGATGCGGTTGCGGATCTCGACCGGCGACTCGGTGAAGCTCAGGATGCGCTCGCCGTCGAGCCAGCCGAGCGTGAGCAGGCGCTTGGTCGAGAGGTCCTCGTGGATCGCCGGCACGCGCACCTGCGCGATGTCCTTGAGCACGGCGCCGTAGAGCGCGCCGTGCTTGGCCTCGCGGGCGTAGTCGAGCTCCTCCCGCACCCGGGCGCCGATCTCCTTGGCGATCTCGCGGGTGTCGAGCCAGGAATTCATCCGCCGGTGCAGGGCGAAGGCGACCTCGAGCTGCTTCAGGTCGGCTTCCACGGCCGACTGCATGTCCGGGTACTGCAGCTTGCAGGCGAGCGCCGTGCCGTCGAGCGCGGTGGCGCGATGGACCTGGCCGAGCGAGGCGGCGGCGGCGGGCTTCAGGTCGAAGCGCTCGAACCGCGCCTGCCAGCCGACCCCGAGCTCGGCCTGCATCCGGCGCTTGACGAAGGCCGCGCCCATCGGCGGCGCATCCGATTGCAGCTTCTGCAGCTCGGCCGCGTATTCGGGCGGCAGCAGGTCGGGCACGGTGGCGAGCAGCTGCGCCACCTTCATGATCGGGCCCTTGAGGCCGCCGAGCGCCTGGGCGAGCGCCGCCGCGTTGGTGGTGCCCTCCTTGCCGAACAGGCGTGCGCCCGCCATCCGCGCGGCGACGCCGCCGACATTGGCGCCGACGCGGGCGTAGCGGCTGGCGCGGGCGGAAAAGCGGTTGGCTTCCGGATCGGTCTCTGACATCGGCTGGGTCTGCACCTCTCCCCGACCGCGGAGCGCGATCCGACCGTGTCGGACCGGGCGCTCCGGATCTTGCTTCGACGTGCTTGCCCTCGACGAACCGGACGCCGGACCCTCGGGACGCACACGACGGACCGGCGCGTCCGGACGCGTCCGCGGATCGCGGCATCCGGGAACGATCGTTCCGTGAGGCCGCAGATAAGCTCTTCGTCGCTTCCCGCCAGGGCGCTGGGTCCCTGGGTCGCGGCACCCTCCGCCGGCTGTCGCCGCGCCGGCCCGCCGGGCCGGCAGGGCGCTCCTCCACGGCGCGAATGTTGCCGCCCGGCCACAATCCCGAGCGATCGGAATTTCCATTCGTTTCCAGCTTGAGTCACGGAAACGTGAGGCTCATACGTTACTGAGTTCAAGAACGATGCGCATCGACAGGACATCGTGAATGCCCGAAGGAATGCGTCGATCGCATTCTTCGGAAAGAACACGCACCTTCGCGTGCCGCCATCGGCCGTAGTTCTTCACTCGAATACGGTGACATTCATGCCCTTGACCTTTCGTCCGCGCGCGCTCGGCGTCGCAGGCCTGACCTATGCCCTGTGCGCGACGGTTTCCCCGGCGGCTCTGGCGCAGTCGGCCGGCTACCAGGATCCCGGTCGCGTCGGCGACCCGGCAAGCTGGCGCACCCCGGAATACCTCGCCGATTACGGCAAGGCCTCGATGAACGCCGACCAAGCCTATGCCCGCGGCATCACCGGCAGGGGCGTCCTGGTCGGCTCGGTGGATTCGGGGTTCCTCGGGACGCATCCGGAATTCGCCGGTCGCGCTCGGGCGATCACCAACACCGGCAGCTATTCCTCGAGCAGCTTCCGCTACGACAGCGGCACGACGCGCTCGGACTTCTTCACCGCCGGCCAGCCCTATTCGGTGCCCGGCACCTGGGTGCGCGGCGTCAACGACGACCACGGCACCCACGTCGACGGCACCATCGTCGCCAACCGCGACGGCACCGGCACCCACGGCGTCGCCTTCGGCGCCCAGCTGATCGCGACCAACACCAACGGCACCGACTCGTCGATCTACGGCCCGAACGCGGACTACGCCTACTTCAAAGGCGCCTACGGCAACCTCGTCGCGCAGGGCGCACGGCTGATCAACAGCAGCTGGGGCAGCCCGCCGCCGCGCGACAACTACAACACGCTGGCCGGCCTCACGGCCGCCTACGCCCCCTTCACGCGCCAGCTGAGCTGGCTCAACGCCATCGCGGATGCGGGCCGCGCCGGCGTGATCCAGGTCGTCGCCGCCGGCAACGCCGGGGTCAACAACCCGACCATCCGCGCGGCGCTGCCCTACTTCCAACCGGACCTCGAGAAGGACTGGATCGCCGCGTCGGGCCTGAATGCCGCCGACCAGACCCAGTTCAACCGCTGCGGCGTCGCCAAGTACTGGTGCATCGCCGCGCCCGGCCGCAGCATCACCTCGACGGTGGTCAACCTCACGACCGGCGAGGCCGGCTACGGGGTGAAGAGCGGCACCTCGATGTCGGCCCCGCACGTCTCCGGCGCCCTGGCGCTGGTGATGGAGCGCTACGCCTACATGACCAACGAGCAGGCGCGCGACGTGCTGCTGACCACCGCCACCCATCTCGGGACCGGCCCCGCCGACGTGCCGAACGAGGTCTTCGGCTGGGGCAAGATCGACCTCGGCCGCGCGATGAACGGCCCGGGCCAGTTCCTCGGCCGCTTCGACGCCAACCTCGGCGCCGGCGTCGCCGACACCTGGTCGAACAACATCTCCGACGCGGCCCTGCGCCAGCGCTTCGTCGAGGACAGCGCCGAGCACGCGGCCTGGGAGCAGACGAAGGCGGCGCGCGGCTGGACGAACGGGCTGCCCGCGACGGCGACGCCCGACGAGCAGGCCGAGTACGGATGGCGGGTCGCCCGCGACCAGGCCTTTTTCGCGCGCACCTACCAGGGCGGCCTGACGAAGTCCGGCGGCGGCGTGCTCGAGCTGACCGGGGCCAGCACCTATACCGGCACCACCGAGGTGAACGGCGGCCTCCTCGCGGTCAACGGCTCCATCACCTCGACGGCCAACGTCAACGCGGGCGGCACCCTCGGCGGCGGCGGCAGCGTCGGCGCCCTCAACGTCCGCGGCGGCGGAACGGTCGCGCCGGGCAACAGCATCGGGACGCTGACGGTCGCCGGCAACGCGACCTTCGCGGCCGGCTCGCTCTACGCCGTCGAGGTCGCGCCGGGCGGGCGCAGCGACCGGATCGCGGCGGCCGGCACGGCGCAGATCGCCGGCGGCACCGTCTCGGTGTCGCTGGAGAACGCCGCCGCGCCGCTCAGCGCGGCCGAAGCCCGGAGCCTGCTCGGGCAGCGCTACACCATCCTGACCGCGGCCGGCGGCGTCGCCGGGCGCTTCGACCTCGCGACCCCGAGCTACACCTTCATCGGGACCGACCTCGCCTACGGCGCCAACGCCGTCGACCTCTCGGTGTCGCGCAACGCGACGACCTTCGCCTCGGTCGGCACGACGCGCAACCAGTCCGCGGTCGGTGCCGGCATCGAAGGCCTCGGCGCCGGCAACCGCCTCTACGAGACCATCCTCGTGACCACCAACCCGGAGGCGGCGCGCAGCGCCTTCGGGTCGCTGGCCGGCGACATCCACGCGAGCACGGTCTCGGCCGAGTTCGAGACCGCGTTCTTCGTCCGCGAGGCGATCCTCGACCGGATGCGCTGGGGCTCCACCCCCGGGGCGCCCGAGAGCCTAAGCTACGGCACCCTGCCCGCCACCTACACGGCGGACCTGCCGGGGCGCCGCGTCGCGCCGTCGCCGGTGCCGATGCAGGTGATCGATCCGCGGGTCGCCGGGTTCTGGGGCCAGGGCTTCGGCGCCTTCGGGCAGGCGCGGACCGACGGCAACGCCGCCGGGCTCAACCGCCAGACCTCGGGCTTCGTGCTCGGCGGCGACGTGCGCCTCGAGAACGGCATCCGGGTCGGCGTGGCCGGCGGCTACACCACGACCAGCCTCGACACGGCCGGCCGCCTGCAATCGGCGACGATCGAGAGCGGCTTCGGCGGCGTCTACGGCGGCTACGAGCTCGGCCCGGCCTCGCTGCGGCTGGGCGCGGTCTACGCCGACAATTCGGCGCGCACGCGCCGCACCGCTCTGTTCGCCGGGCTGACCGACACGCCGAGCGCCCGCACCGGGGGCTCGACGATCCAGGGTTTCGGCGAGATTGGCTACCGGATCTTCCTCGGCGAGGGCCGCTCGGCGCTGGTCTCGAAGGATCCCGTCGCGCCGGCGGTCCAGGCGCTCAGCTACATCGAGCCGTTCGTCGGGGGCGCCTACGTCTCGATCGGGCGCGACCGCTTCGTGGAGACCGGGGGCCTCGCGGCGCTCACGAGCTTCGCCCGCGATTACGACCTCGGGGCGGCCACCGCCGGCGTCCGGGCGCAGACAAGCCTCGACCTCGGGTTCGGGACGCCGGTCTCGGCCCATGGCCTGATCGGCTACCGCCGCGCCTTCGGCGACGTCGTGCCCAAGGCGCTGCTCGCCTTCGGCACCGGACCGAGCTTCCTGACCGCCGGCATCCCGATCGACCGCGACGCCCTCGTCGCCGAGGCCGGGCTCGACCTGCGGGTCTCGGCCAACGCCACGATCGGCATCGCCTATACCGGGCAGGTCGGGTCCCGCGCCGAGGACCATGCGGCGAAGGGCAACTTCACCTATCGCTTCTGATACGCCGCTTGCGGCGCCGATGCGCCGCCCGGGCCCGGCCGACGATCCACGGCCGGGCCTCGCCGCGACGCAAGGGACGCCTCGGCCGGCGGCGCGCGCGGAGTCGGGTCACGGCGCTCGCGCAAGCGGCCGACGGAGCCGAGCGTTGCCCTCGGGTGTTGAGACGTTGCCGCGACGCCGAGGGAGCGTCGTCGGCCATGGATCCGCCGATGACCTACGCACGCGTCGCCTTCGCCCTGATCCTCTGCGCCGGCCCCTGTCTCGCCGCGCCGTCCCCGGCCGAGGAGGAGGCCGAGATGGTCCAGGGGATGGTGCGCATCGTCGGGGCGCAGGCCGGCATCACGCTGTACTGCCGGAAGACCTACACGATCGACGACACGGTGTCGGACGGGCTGCTCCGGACGGTTCGTCCCACCCTCGACAAGGCGATCGGCCACCGGCAGGCGCAGGCCGCGATCGACGAGGAAGGGCAGCGCCTCGCTCGGGAGATCGCGGAGGTCGGCGCCGAGCGCTGGTGCGCCGACCAGCGCGACATCCTCAACACCGACGGGGTCCGCGTCTTTTTGGACTGAGCGCCCGCCGTGGATCGGCCTCATTAACCGATCACCGGCATCCTACGATCCATCGTAAGGGTTCCAGCGTGCCGAAGATCCCCACCGTCGCCGTAGCCGGATTGTGGTCCGCGATCACCGTGGCGGCGCTCGGCGTCGTTGCGATGGATCAGGCGCAATCGATGCGCCGCGCCGACGCCATTCCCGCGCCGGCCGCCATCGCGGTCGATCCCGCGACCACGGCCGCGATCATCCTCACCGACGCGACCGGCAACCGATACCGGAAGCGGGTCGACTGAGAGCCGCTAGCTCGGCTGCTCCTCGGTCTGCGCGATCGCGGCCGCGTCGTCCATCGGCGGCGTCGGGCCGAGGTCGGGCATCGGATCGCCGGTCGGCTCCTGGGGGCCCGGCGACGGGTCTCCGATCGGCGCCGGATCGTCGCCCGGTCGCGGGGTGTCGGCGTCGCTCATCGTCTCGCTCCCAGGATGTGTCGGCGGGCAAAGCGGCGAGCAGCGCCCTCGTTCCCTGCTCCCTCGCCAAGCTCTGCTCCCTCGCCAAGTTCCATTCCGTCGTCGAGTGCTCCGCCGACGGAGGCGCCCCGGGGCAACCGTCGGGATCGCCGACCGCCACCGGAACCACGAGGCCGGTCGGCCACCCGGCTATCGACGGGAGGGATCGACGCTCGGCTGTCGCCGGTGGACCTTGCGAGAGCCATCGGGTCGGACCGCGTAGGCATTCCCGCTGCGGATCGCCTCATCCACGTTGCGCGGGCCGGCGATGCCCTCGGTGCCCCCGGGGGCCGTCGCCGGGAGCTGGCCGCCCGGCGGCGTCGGGGCCGCGCCCGAGAGCGCGAGGGCGGCGCCGCTCCAGGCGAGCGCCGCAGCCGTCACGCCGAGCGTAATTACCCAGGCCTGTGACGGCTGGGATCAGGCACCGACGGTCTTGAGGATGGTGCCGAATGGGCTGTGGCCTGCGAGGCGTGCGGTATCGACGACGGTGCGGATAGCGGCCTCGCCCTCGGCGGCCCACATGGCGCGG
>NZ_JAKSYA010000168.1:0-386 GCF_022829485.1 Methylobacterium sp. J-059 | reverse complement strand
GCCGGAGCGGCGGTGAGGGGGCGCGGACGAACGAGGCTCCGCCGTCGAAGCCCCCTCGCCGCCGGCTGCCGCCTCGCCGCGACGACGACGAGGTGCCTGTGGGAAGCGGCGGCGAAGCCGAAGCGGCGGTGAGGGGGCGCGGACGAACGAGGCTCCGCCGTCGAAGCCCCCTCGCCGTCGGCTGCCGCCTCGCCGCGACGACGACGAGGTTCCTGTGGGAAGCGGCGGCGAAGCCGAAGCGGCGGTGAGGGGGCGCGGACGAACCAGGCTCCGCCGTCGAAGCCCCCTCACCGTCGGCTGCCGCCTCGCCGCGACGACGACGAGGTCGTCCCGGCCCTCTCCCCGCAGGCGGGGCGAGGGGATGCGCGGCCTCTCGGGCGCTTTTC